>DTUW01000084.1:0-6517 GCA_012963895.1 Campylobacterales bacterium
TCAAAAGAGAAAGAGCGATTAAGTAAATTGAATATCAAAATGGATATACCTGAACATTTTCTAAATATGGGGGAGATATATAATCTCTCTATTCGTAAAGGAACCCTAACACCAGAGGAACTTTATAAAATAAAGGAACATATCGTTGTTACTATCTTGATGTTGGAAAAATTACCTCTACCTAGATATCTTTCAAATGTTCCAAAATATGCAGGCACTCACCATGAACAACTCAACGGTCAAGGGTATCCTAGAAAATTGGACAAAAACAATATTCCACTCGGTGGGAAAATTATCGCTTTCGCCGATATTTTTGAAGCTCTTACAGCCAATGACAGACCATATAAACGGGCTAAAAAGCTATCAGAAGCAATAAAGATTATTTACTACATGGTAAAAGATAGTCATTTGGATAGAGAACTGTTCAGAATATTTTTAGAGAACGGATTACATATGAAATATGCTAAGAAATATCTTAGAGCAGACCAAATAGATGAGGTTGATGTAGAGTATTACCTATCTCGAATTTAGATATATATCATTAGGGTAAATAGATATTTTTCATCTACTATCTCGACAATCTCAAACTCTATTTTGGAGCTATGTCGGGCTATGTATAGTAACCCTAACCCAGCCCCGTGTTCATGTTTATCCTCTCCGCTTTTGAGTTTTTGACGATAAATCTCTTTGATTGTATCACGGTCAAGTTGAGATATTGAATTTAGTCTCTCTTCCAATTTCTTTTTATGTTCTTTATCAATTAGGTTTTGAGTTAATATATATAGTTGGTCTTGGTTTTTACCGATAGATAGATAGATTTTGTATATCTCTTCTGAATGAGATGAATATTGCATGAGATTTTGAGCAGTTTCAATAAATATCATATATAGCTTATGTGGAAACTTCACACCGTGACACTTTTCGAGTGTCTCTAAAACATCTATAAAACTAGATAGAACCGATTGAGTCATTGTTCCAATATATGACAAGTAGGTATTATCACTATTTTGGCAAATTAATTTATCACTATGCACCATCAACCTTAATTATCAATCTTATATCCAATTTTGGAAATTCAGCTTGAAACTCTTGCCCAGCCTCTTCTATCATGTCGTTCTCCTTGTCATATATCCAATTTATAACTATTTCACTCTCTGAGCCGGTTCTATTTTCCAGAAATTCGAACAAATCGAATAAAAATTTAGATGAACTCGAATTGAAATAGACAAGCTCTATATTTAACTTCGTCAATTTTTGGGGACTTTGAAAGTAGTTTTCAATCCATTCCATAATAGGCTTATAGAATTCGAAACTATTTTCGGGGTAAGACTTGCCCCGAATTTCCACAACTCCTCTTTCTGGGTCAAGTTCTATATATGGGGTAAATTTGGTCTCTTTCTTTATCATAAGTCTCATCATAACTATTCCTTTATCTAATACTTTTCATAACTTTATCAGCTATATCAATTGTCTTTTCCACCATATTATCACTTGTAGCAGTGGAGATAAATCCAGTTTCAAATTGAGAACAGGCGAGATATACCCCCTGTTCCAACATTCCTCTATGGAACTTAGCAAACATCTTTGTATCAGATTTCAGAGCATCATCGAAATTTTTTACCCGGTTTTCATTGAAAAAGAATCCAAACATAGAGCCTCTATATTCAGTTTGGAGAGGAATTCCATGTCTCTTAGCCACCTCATCGAACCCCTCCATAAGTCTTTTAGCTCGATTTTCCAAAACTGAATAGACCCCCTCATTTTCCATCAAAATATCTAACATAGCATTACCTGCACTCATGGCGATTGGATTACCTGAAAGAGTTCCCGCCTGATAAACTCCACCATTTGGAGAGAGATAATCCATAATTTCACCTTTTCCACCAAATGCTCCAACAGGCATACCCCCTCCAATCACCTTCCCAAAGGTAACTAAATCGGGTTCAACTCCTGTAATTCCGATAGCTCCTCGCAGACCTGCTCGAAATCCGCTCATAACCTCATCAAAAATCAGAATAGCTCCATTCTCTTTTGTAATCTCTCTCAACTCTTCTAAAAAAGATTTTTCAGCTGGAACAAGCCCCATATTACCCGCTATCGGTTCAATAATGACACAAGCAATATTGTTACTCTCTTCAAAAGCCTTTTTAACACTCTCAATATCGTTGTATTTAGCTAATAGGGTGTGGTTGGTGAAATCTTGTGGAACTCCTGAGGAACTCGGTTTTCCAAATGTAGTAGCTCCACTACCAGCCTGAACCAGTAGAGAATCTGAATGGCCGTGATAGTTTCCTTCAAACTTCACAATATCATCTTTACCAGTGAAACCTCGTGCCAACCGAATAGCACTCATTACCGCCTCAGTTCCAGAATTTACGAACCGCAATTTTTCAACTACATTTGGGAATAGTGAAACTATCTTTTTAGCCAATTCCGTCTCTGTTTCTGTTGGAGCTCCAAAAGATAGCCCTTTTTCTACCGCATCTTTTACCGCCTTTTGAATCCGTTCATCTGTATGACCTAAGATAAGGGGTCCCCAACTTTGGACATAGTCTATATATCTATTTCCATCTATATCGATGAGGTAGCCCCCATCTCCCCGTTCGATAAATGGAGGAGTTCCACCAACACTATTGAAAGCCCTAACAGGAGAATTTACACCACCTACTATATATCTCTTTGCCTCTTCAAAGGCTTCAATACTTTTGCTATGTTCCATCTCTGCTCCTATAAAAATTTGGTTTCTAACTCAATTAGTTTCTCGAAATCTTCTCGCTCTCGAATTACTCTATATTCTCCATTTTCAAAAGCGATTTCACAAACTCGACCGCGACTATTGTAATTGCTCGACATTACAAAGCCGTAAGCCCCCGCTGAATGGACTACAACCAAATCACCATGTTCTATCTCTTTTGGAATTTCTCTATCTTTTCCCAAAAAGTCTCCGCTTTCGCAAACAGGACCAACTATATCCCCTTTCGAGGTTTCGGAGCTTGTGGAGTTTGTAATAAATTCTATTTTGTGATATGCATTGTATAGGCTCGGTCTTAGTAAATCATTCATCGCCCCATCAACTATTAGAAATCTCTTATCTCCATTGCTCTTCTCATACAAAACAGAAGAGACAAAATAGCCCCCGTTTGCTGTTAGGTATCTACCCGGTTCCATGATGATAGTTACATCTAATCCGGATAGGGTTGATAGTATCGCTTGGGCATAGTCGTAAGGTTCAATCACAACCTCATCACTATATTGGATACCTATCCCGCCTCCAACATCGAAGAATTTAATATCTATATCCAATACTTGTAGATGTCTCACAAGATTGGCTATCTTTTCCGAAGCTTCTCTAATTGGAGAGAGTTGGGTAAGTTGAGAACCTATATGAAAATGGATACCTACTGGATTTAGATGAGGTGAGTTGTGAGAGTAGATATAGAGTTTTTTAGCTGTTTCAATATCGACTCCAAATTTATTTTGATGAAGACCGGTGGAGATATAGGGGTGGGTTTGGGGGTCGATATTGGGATTTACTCTGATAGATATTCTCGCTTCAATTTCCATGTCTTTGGCTATCGTCTCAACCCGTTTTAGTTCGGCTTCACTTTCGACATTGATAAATAGAATTCCCAATCTTAGAGCCTCTTCTATTTCGTCGTCCCTCTTACCGACACCGCTAAATATGATATTGTAGTTTTTCACCCCTGCTCTCAATGCTCGTTTTACCTCTCCAATTGAGACACAATCGGCACCTGCTCCTAAGTCGGCAAACTTTTTGATTACAGACAAATTGGAATTAGCTTTTACCGCATAGGCGATTAGGGATTTTCTACCTCTGAAAGCCTCTTTCAATTTTCTGTATTGTTTTTCGAAATGTCCAAAGTCATAGAGATATAGAGGAGTTCCATATTTTTGAGCAACTTTTGTAAAATCCATCTTGTTCCTTAGAAATTGAATATAGTTCTACCTTTGACAATATTTTCAAAAGAGATAGATATATCTCCTATCGTCTTATCTTCTACTAGAATAGTATCATCTCTAACCTCTTTCAATTTTCCAATATATCTATTACCTTCAATATCTGTTACTTCTACATCTTTACCTATTGATAGCTGGTAGTGTCTCAATTTTGTTAGTTTTCTCTCTATACCTGGGGAGCTAACTTCAAGGCTATATTTTCCAGATAGAGGCTCTTCAACATCTAGGAGGGGGGAGACTATTTCCGATACTTTCACACAATCATCTATCGATATTTCCCCTTTCTCTTTTGCGATAAATATTCGGAAAATACTATTTTTTCCCTCTTTCACAATCTCTATATCAAATAGTTCTAATCCCTCTCCTTCTACTATATTTCTAATATCCTGTTCCAAGTTGGTATCAATCATGTAGCTCCTTTGCAACTTTTTGAAATAGTTCTTCTATTCTATTTTCCTTTTCCAAAGAGTCATCAAAGTGAAAAGACAATTTAGGCGACTTAAACCACCCCTGTTCATTTGCACAATAGGTTTCTATATATTTTCTAATAGTTTTCAGTTCTCTGATAATCTCTTGCTGTTCGGATTTATCTATAAAAGTTGGGTCTAAATAGACCTTAGCATCACTTCTGCCTCTTGAACAGACTACATCAACTACCGATATTCCATTGAGTATCTCACTTTCAAGAGAGGCGATGGCTTCTGGAATAAGTTCTTTTAGAACTCTTTCAGTTCTTTTGATTTTTATATCTCTCTTCATATCTGAAAACTCCTTCTATCTACATTCTATCACATCTGAAACAAAGAGAGCCACCTCATCGGCAAGGAGGTAATCGATATTGAAATATCTACCATTTTCAAATCTCAATTTTCCATTTTCAACCAAAATATCAGCTTTTTCTATTTCGCAATGGTTGAGGATTTCTTTTGCAACTCCAACTATTGAACGGAAACCTAAAAATAGTTTTTCCAATTTCAAATCGGACTCTGTAAGTTTTTCTATTTCAATATCTAAGGGGTTTGCTATATATTTTGCAACATCTCTATTGGGGTAAAATCTTCTATTTTTAAGAAATCCCACCGCCCCGCTACCTATTCCAATATAGTTTTTTCCCTGCCAATATCCCAAATTATGTTTAGATGGAGTTCCAAAATTGGATATTTCATATTGTGGAAATTTTTTATCTACTCGTTGGATAATATATTTTGTCAATTCTATATCTTCTCTCTGAACCCTTTTCATATTTGCGAAAGGTGTTCCCTCTTCAATTGTTAGACTATATAGGCTGGTATGGGAAATAGGTAGGGAAAAGAGGGTATCAATATCGGTTTGGATAAGTTCAAGATTATCAATAGATGTATTATAGATGAGGTCGATATTGATATTTTTGAAGCCGACCGAGTGGCTATTTTCAACTGCTCGAATAGCTTGATTTTTGGAATGGTTGCGACCTAAAAATTTCAGTTTTCTATCATTGAAGCTCTGAACCCCGAGGCTAATTCGGTTTATTCCAAGTTGGTATATTGCAGATAGCCAATCTCTGTTAGCACTATTTGGGTTTGCTTCTATTGTGATTTCTGTTTCTGGTGTGATATACCTTGTCAATTGTGAAAATAGTTTTTCGATATTCTTTATAGATAGAGTTGAAGGAGTTCCACCTCCGATATAGATACTTTGGAATTGTTCTATTTGGAATCTATCTATTTCAAAGTCCAATTGGTGGAGGAGAGCATCTATATATCGATTTTGGAGGTGGTGGAGGTTTGTATAGCTATTAAAATTGCAATAGTTACATTTGCTATCACAAAAGGGGATATGGATATATAACACTCTCCTTTCTCAACTTTGTAGATATTTTTTTAATCTTTTGACATGGCTAATTGCCTCTTTAATCTCATTTTTAAACTCTGGTTTTTCTATTGTATAATGGCTGATTGGGTTCATTACAACACTTCTATAAAGTTCTATTTTTTTTATTATTTCACTATCTAGATAATCTTTGACAGATTCCCAAAAATCTTCACTTGAATTTTTAAAAGGTTGTTTGTAATATCTAACTTTCAAATGTTTTTTATGGCAAAAGTCTTTTAAGATTTTTTCAAATGCACTTCTAAGATAAACGGCACTTGCCTTATAATCATTCATATTAAAATATTTTTCTGCTTTTTCAATTAAATCATCTTGGTAAATAATTGGTAGTTCAAAATTGTTGATTTTTTGTGAATACATCTCTATATATTTCCACCTTTTTTCGTCAAGATAACTCTTTAATAGTTCAAACCAAGCTTTATCATAAGTGGTAAAAATTATTTGAAAATCTGAAAAATGTTCATTGAGTATTTGTATAAAAGGTATTCTATTTGACATATCAAGACCAATTAAAATATCATCTAAAAACATTATTTTGAAGTCAATTTCCAAAGGGTTATTTAAAATTGAAGATAGATAGATACTAATTCCAATAGCTGTTAAAGATTATCTAGACAGTGAAATAATAAAAAAAATAGAACTTTATAGAAGTGTTGTAATGAACCCAATC
>DTUW01000084.1:6527-7151 GCA_012963895.1 Campylobacterales bacterium
ATTTATGATGTTTATCTATATTGTTATCAAAAAATTTAATTTTTAAGATAATTTCATTATTTTGAAATTCTTTCTGTTTTCCAAAAATTTTAATATCACTAAAATCGAAATCTATCTCTATTCCATAGTCAAAATAGTCTATAAACTTATTTGCCAAATCTTTTATAGAGACTAATTTTTCTTTTAATCCTTTATTGAAATTATTTAAAATAACTTCACACTCTTTAAATTGTTTTGTATTTCTCTTCTCTTGTTTTAATTCATTTATTTTTAACCACTCTTCTCCTAATCTATTTTCAGTTACTTGATTTATGGAATAGAATAAGATGTCTTTAATCAAAATATCAAAAATATCAACTTTTTGGGTATCTACAAAATGGGTATTAAGTAGTTTTTTGTAATCAAAAAATGCTTTAATTTTATTAGCATCTGCTACTAAAATATCTTGGATAAATTTTTCATTATCATCTATTTTGATTACATTTTTCTTATTTTTATTGGTTTCATCAAAAAAACTAACCTCAATAAAACTTTCATCATTTGTAAAAATATTCTTATTTATATCTTTTTGACTTATACTTGCTTCAAAAAAATCTTTTAAAGCATAATACAGGCTACTTTTTC
>DTUW01000085.1 GCA_012963895.1 Campylobacterales bacterium
TCTCCGCTATTGCCAGATATGAAGAAAAAGAATGAGAAAAATTTTGCCAAAGAGATAGCTTTCCATATTGAAGCAGATATTAGAGCTATCTATGTTGAAAATTACGATTGGGAGAAGTTTCAAGCTGAAATGTTGAAATATGAATTTCAAGAGAAGTTGTATTTTTTCAATGATGCTCAGGGGTTGCATCAAGTAATTGACAGACAAGTAAATTTAGAAGATGAACAAGATATTATTGAAGTCCTACGAAACATAGAATCAAACTCAATATATGTATTTGACAATATCCATAGCTACTTTAATGACCCACAAGTCATCACAAGTTTTAGAGTGGCAATCAGAAAATTGAAACATATCAAAAGTGCTATTGTGATATTTTCCCCTATTATGAATATTCCAAAAGAGTTAGAGAAAGAACTCACTATATTAGAGTATCCTATGCCTACTGGATTTGATATTGTTACAGCCATACAGAGACAACTCAAAGCGAGAGGATTACCAAACAACCATATTGATGAGGAATTCGGTAAGGCGATGTTAGGGCTTACCTTTCAAGAGGTAGAAACTTCAATTAGAAAAACTCTATTGAAATTCAAAAATATCACAAGAGAAGAGATTCCCCACCTCATCTATGAAAAAGAGCAGATAATTAAGAAGAGTGGCTATCTTGAATATTACCACCCGAAAGAGGATATGAATTCTATTGGAGGATTGGATAATCTCAAAAAGTGGCTAATCAACCGCTCTAAGGCTTTCAACTCCAAAGCGATAAAGTTCGGTTTAAGTTATCCAAAAGGGGTAATGTTGATTGGTGTTCCGGGAACGGGAAAATCTCTATCAGCAAAAGCTGTTTCTAATTTATGGAAAATGCCCCTATTGAGATTGGACTTTGGTAAGGTCTTTGGTAGCTTAGTTGGAGAGAGTGAAAACAATATCAGAGAGACTATCAAGATAGCTGAATCTATCGCTCCTTCAATTTTATGGATTGATGAAATCGAAAAGGGATTAGCAGGTGGTCGAGGGGGCGAACTCGACGGGGGAACTTCTACAAGAGTTTTTGGAACTTTCCTAACTTGGTTACAAGAGAAAGAGAGTGAAGTTTTTGTAATTGCTACTGCTAATGATATATCAGCCCTACCTCCTGAACTTTTGAGAAAAGGGCGATTCGATGAAATCTTTTTCGTCGATTTACCAACTTTTGAAGAGAGAAAAGAGATAATAGAAATCGCTATTAGAAAGAGAGGTCATGAAATAGATAATATAGATATTGATGAGGTGGCTAAACAAACCCAAGGATTTTCTGGTGCTGAAATTGATGAGGTTATAAATGAAGCTCTATTCAATATCTACGACCCCCAAGATATAGAAAATTCCAAATTGACAACAGAGGCAATATTAGAAACTGCTCGGGATATATTTCCACTCTCTCGAACAATGAGAGAGAGAATTCAAGCATTGAGAAAGTGGGCAAAAGAACGAACTAAATCGGCTTCTAAATATGAACCAGAAGAGATACCAGAATATCACGGGACTAAGTTGAAAAGTGAAATCTATGCTAATGACTTCTTAGAGGATTGATTTATCAATATTGATTTAAAAGATATTGAGTAATCGCAAGGGTAGCTTTATAATATTTTGCAATAGATAGGTTGCTATCAAAACTTTTGAGTCTTACTCTCCTATTTTGCGAGACCAAAACCATACTATCATTAAATCCTATATGTGGCTGTTTTGGATTTCTCAAATCCGTTCCAACAGC
>DTUW01000086.1 GCA_012963895.1 Campylobacterales bacterium
TTTCCAAACTCTTCTACACTACTTACATCACCAGCAAACCATATAGTAATATTGTTATCCAAATCCACCTCTCCAATATCGATTTCAGTTTGGAAACTTGGACATACTATTAGCTCCTTAGCTACCTCATCGTAAATATTACACTCTCGATAATCTCCCTCTCCATTGGTATGAACCATTTCACAACCAGAGAAGAGTAAGAGGCTAAATATAGAAAACCTCGCGAGTTGCACTATCTCCATTTTCAAAGACTTTATAAGTAAACCCCTCCTTTTTTTCCAAATCGGCAACTACCATTTGTAGAACTTTTTTACACTTAGAAGGTTCAGGGACTTTATGGTGAGATGAAATCCCGGTTAGCACTCTATGGATTTGTGGAGTTGATTCCATTCCAATAATATTGTCATAACACCCAGTAAGTCCTATATCTGTAATATAGAAACTATCTCTATATAGCTGGTAGTCATCAGTAGCTACATGGGTATGAGTTCCAACCACCATATCAACTCTACCGGCTAACATCATAAATAGGGTTCTCTTTTCGGCTGTCGCTTCTGAATGGAAATCTATTAGGATATGGTCGCTCTCTATTCGTGGTAGAACCTTCTCAATAGTTGTAAATGGATTATCTGATAGAGGCATTCCGTAATTACCGATGAGGTTGATAATAGCCACTTTTCTATTTGCGACTTCAAAAATCCTATATCCAACCCCGGGATACTTTTCTGGAAAGTTGAGAGGGCGGATTAGGGGCAGTTTGTCGAGATACTCTATTATCTCCTTTTTATCCAATGTATGATTGCCCCCTGTCATTGCATCAATGCCATAATTTAGGAGTTCTTTTGCATTTTTTGGAGTAATTCCAAAGCCGTGAGAGCTGTTTTCGAAATTCGCTACTACAAAATCTAGTCCGAACTCTTTTCGCAATTTCGGTAGGTATTCGCGAACCATATACCTACCCGGTCGCCCTACAATATCACCAATAAAAGCTATCCGCATCTATATCCAAATATTATCTATTAGACGAGTTGAACCAACCCTAACAGCTAGGAGGATAATAGTATTTCCCACCTCTACTCTCTGAATAGGTTGGAGTTTTCTATCAACGATAGCTATATATTCAACTTCCAAATCCTGCAACTCTTTGGATATAGCTTCTCTAATCTTCTCTATATCTCTCTCTCCACCCATTACCATCTTTGAAGCTAATTTCAAACTGTTGGGAATTGCTAAGGCTTTCGCTCTTTCAGATTTAGATAGATATATATTTCTACTACTTAGGGCGAGACCGTCCAAATCTCGAACAGTCTCGACTGGAACTATTTCTATATCTAAAAATAGGTCTCTAACCATCTGCTGAATTAGGATAAGTTGTTGGGTATCTTTCTTTCCGAAATAGGCTCGATGAGGTTTAACAATATTGAAAAGTTTTAGGACTATTTGGAGAACTCCATTGAAATGGCCTATCCGCTCTTTTCCCTCTAATATATATCCTCTAATTTTTGGAGCTAAGATAGCCACCTCATCATCAAAATAGAGTTGGTCAGTTGTTGGAGTGAAAAGACAATCAACCCCTGCTAACTTTGCTATCTCTATATCTTTTTCCAGAGTTCTTGGATATTTATCGAAATCTTCACCTTTTAAAAATTGGGTGGGATTTACAAAGATGGAGAGGACTACTATCTCATTTTCCTCTCTTGCCCTATCTATTAGGGCTTTATGTCCATTGTGTAATGCCCCCATTGT
>DTUW01000087.1 GCA_012963895.1 Campylobacterales bacterium
CTTCTGTTTTTGAAGTATCTTCTGTTTTTGAGGTATCTTCTGTCTCTGGAGATTTTTCTATTAGCCTATGCTTTATTGAATCCAAAATATCTAAAACAACATGACCATTTTGGATTGCTGAATAATCGATATTGATAAAAAATCCGTCTGTTTTTGCACTTAGAACATCTCTACTAGTTGCTTTCAAAACTTGATATGTCGGGATAGGTTTATGAAAGCCTTTGGCTTTAATATCTCTGACATATTTGGCTTCAATTCTGTCTTTGATGAGTAAATATGTTTCGTGAGATATTAGAATTTCATTAGGTTCAGCATTGGCTTCCAATCTCGCAGCTAGATTCATATTGCTACCGATAGCGGTATATTCTATTTTATTTTCACTACCAAAGTTTCCAACTGTTACATATCCTGTATTGATACCCATTCGAACATTAAATGGGCGAACAAATCCCTCATTTTGCCAACGAATTTGCAATTCTTTTAGTTTCTCCCTCATTTCAAGAGCCATTAAAACACAAGATACAGCATCTTCTTTTACTCCGTAACTCTTTGGGTCTCCAAAAAATGCAACTATTGCATCTCCAATAAACTTGTCTATTGTAGCCCCATGTTTGATTGCTATATTGCTCATCTCTGTTAGATAGTTGTTCAAAATATGGGTTAAGTCCTCTGGTTCCATCTCTTCGGTTGTCTCTGTAAAGCCTTGAATATCTGAAAAAAAGATAGTCAATTTCTTTCTCTTAGATTCAATTCCTATATCTTTGTTTTCAAAAATGGAGGAGTGAAGTTGAGGAGAGAGATATTTAGCCAGTTTCTTATTTATCTCATTCAACTTATTGACATTCTTTTCCAACTCTTTCGTTAAGTTTTCTTTCTCTTTTTGGAAAATGAGCATTTGAACTAAGTTATCGACTTTCGTAACTATCTCTTCGACTATAAACGGTTTTTGAATTACATCATTTGCCCCCAGTTTCAAAAGGGCTGATACAACTCCTCTATCACTTTCACCTGTAATAATTAGGGTTGGTATCTGGTAGAGATTTGGATTTTTTCTTCTATGCTCTAAAAATGTTCTACCGTCCATTACAGGCATGTTGTAATCCATCAATATCAAATCTATTTTCGTAGATTTTGTTATATCTAATGCTTCTTGCCCATTTTTTGCTAAAAGAACTTTGTAGTTTCTTGAAATAAATATATTTTTCAACATGTTTCTAAAAAAGAGGGCATCATCAACTATCAAAATCTGGTAATGGCTATACTGTTCAGCCTGTTGTATCAGTTCTGAAATTTCAAAAGCCACATTGGATATATCCCCTCTTTTCAGAACAAAGTCCAATACACCAGCACCATATAGCTTCTCTTTCAGTTTTTCATCTTCTGATGAGGTGAAAATAATAAATTTCCCGTCAAATCTTTTTAGTTTAGCACTCCACTGAATCAGAGAGCTACCTTCTCCATCTGGTAAGTGGATGTCTAATATGATGTAGTTGTATGGTTTGTCTTGTAACTCAGCTCTTGCTTTCTGCAAAGTATCTACAAGGGTAATTTCAGCTTCATCTTTTTTAAAACTTTTGTTTAAGCTTCTCAATAACAATTTACCCGTAATTTTCGAATCCTCTACTATGAGAATTCTATACACTGCTTGCATATATACCTTTCATTTGATTGATTAGGACAATATTTTACCACCTCATCTATTTAAAATATTTAGAATAGATAGTTGAATTCTAATCTATAT
>DTUW01000088.1 GCA_012963895.1 Campylobacterales bacterium
GGAAAATTTTTCTATTTTTCATCTCTATATCCAATATGGTTTATCTAAAACTGATTGGCTCGGTTCTATTCCTTGTCGAATCAAATTGGAAATTTGGTGAGAATAGTAGGTAGTAATTGGTAGTTTTATGTCTGATACTGATGAGTAATTTAGATAGGTCAGATTTAGAATATCTTGTAAAATAGTCTCAAACGACATAGGTTTGGTATTGATTGGGATATATTCAACTTTCAAAGGCTGTTTAGTCCCTATTTTGCTATCCGATGTAACCAAAATAGCTCTATTTTCCATATATTGAAGATATATCCCCTTTTCAGGGTTTTTTATAGTTTTCTCTTTTTTGAAGATTCTTACCGTTGGTCTCTTTGCGATATAGACTAGGTGGAGTTTAATATTCCAAGTTTTGGAATATTCTTTCAATTCCTCTATCTCTTCTGATAAACCTCTTCCGTCGCGATGGATAACAATAGTTTTATTTTCCAACTTTTCAGGAGGTAGCAATTTTCGCAACTCTTCACCCCGTATCTTTTCTCCTTCTGGATAGAATCTAATTACCTCTTCAAACTCTCCATGTTTTGAGAAAAAGTAGGTGCTACCTGAAAAATTGCGAACCTTCTTTTCCCGTTTCTCTCTCGATACATCGTATCCTATAAAATAATCAATATCTTCATTACCTCTATATAATACAAATGGTTCATCTCCAAACTTTGCCACTATTCCAAATAGAATATTGTAGATACTATTAGCTAAGTTGGAATTTATCGTTTCAAATGAAACAAATTGAGAAGGAATCCCCTTTTCAATCAATATCCGTTTAGTAGCTCTATATATTAGGCTGTTATCTTTTGGGTGGATAATAATTGGCATAAATTCAGAAAAGTTGTATTGCTCATTTACATATTTTAGAAATTTGTTTCCAATCCTCTTTTCAATCTCATATTCGTTATTTCTTTCCCAATTTACAAAATTGGTCGTCTGGATATTGCAATTTAGACGAAATTCTCTAAATTTACCTGATAGCATATTTACAAAATGGCTGATATTGTAATTTGGAATAGTATTGACTACTACAAGATTGTATATCTCTCTTATCTTGTATAGTCCATATCTGCGGACGGCATTAACTAAGTCGTAATATCCACTCTTTGTAACAACATTACCACCGCCAACCAGAAATTGGGTAGTGTGTAACTTTGCAAAATTTTGGATAGGTTGTAGTTCAATATTGTATTCTTTGAGAAGAGGGGTAATCTTCTCTCTATATTTTTGGGCGACAATGGTATGTCGTCGTTGAGGTTCTAATGTTCGATAGTTCCTAATCTCTTGATTTTCATTACCCTGAGCCTCTACAAACTTTCTTAGAAAAATTGGAAAGTAGATATTTCCATGTTCATCTAGATATAGATATTTGGTTTTCTCTATTTCGCTAACTTTTTTGGCTTGATGGGGATAGTTTTTTACAATATATAGTTTTGCATCTTCAATTTTCTTTTTATCAACTTCTTCCCACTCAATAGAGTTTAGCTTTCCTGTCGATTTCTGCCTCAAAACATTGAAAAATTTTCTATCTTTGACAACCTCATCACCTGTTAAAGTATCTCCAATCTGTCTAACTCTAACATCGATTGAGATGAGGTCGTCTCCCTCTTTTGTATAGGTCAAATATCGGTATAGAGTAAGATTGATGCTCTCTATTCTTTTTGGGTCAAAGTGTTCATCAATTCTATTTTCTGA
>DTUW01000089.1 GCA_012963895.1 Campylobacterales bacterium
GAGTCTGGACCGTGTCTCAGTTCCAGTGTGGCTGATCATCCTCTCAGACCAGCTACCCGTCATAGCCTTGGTGAGCTTTTACCTCACCAACTAGCTGATAGGAGATAGCCCAATCCCTTGGCGGAAATCCATTTCCCGTTGCCGGAGTATGGGGTATTAGCAGTCGTTTCCAACTGTTATCCCCCTCCAAGGGGCATGTAAGCTATCCATTACTCACCCGTTCGCCACTTAGCTGACACTCCGAAGAGCCGTTCTCGTTCGACTTGCATGTGTTAGGCACGCCGCCAGCGTTCACTCTGAGCCAGGATCAAACTCTCCATAAATGGAAGTAGATCGAAGCTCCCCATCACTTGCTTAGTTTTCAACAATCCTAAAATGGAACTTGAAAGAACCTCGCCGTTTCTTTCAACGACGGGCGGAATTGTATAGGTAAAAACCTTAAAAAAAACTTAATCACCATTACACTTCCTAATCTTCTCCCAATGTTCTCTAATCTCACTATCTTCTAGACCCAGATTTTCAACTACTTTTTTCATGATTTCATAAGCAACATCACAATTTTTCAATTTGTATTCTCCCCAAGCTAAGGAGTCTATAATGTAGTAGGAGTCGGGTTCTATCTCTAATGCCATCTTGATATATTTCATTCCATCTCTAATTCTATAATCGTGGTCTATCATGATATATCCGAGATAGTTGAAATATGATGCATCTTGAAGTTGATAGACACTCTTTTCCAACTTTTCTATAACATCTGGAAGAAATTTTTCCAATTTCTCTTTTTTTGCAATATTGACTTTGTATTCAAAAATAGCATTTTGAGCTAGGAGATATGGGTTTTTGGTATCACTCTCTAACAACTTTTGAGATAACCTATACCCCTTCTCATACTCCCTATTAGACATATACAATCTTAGTAGTAGTTCTGAACTTACTTGACTTTTTTCTAAGAACTCTATCAATTCATCTGTTTTAGATAGATATGAGAGAAGTTCGATAATTGCAATTGCATATTCCTCTTTTTGTCTCTTCTTGTAGAGTTCTCTATATATCTCCAATGCCTCAACATTCTTACCTATATCACGATATATCTTTGCTAAATATTGGGCAACCTCATCGCTAAATTGGTATAGCTTATTATGCGAATTGAGAAGAGATATAGCTTTTTGGATATTTCCAAAGTAGATATATTCAATTTTCGCCATACTTAGAACAAGTTCAGGGGCTGGGTCTATCTGATAGGCTTTCTGAATATTCTCAAAAGCCTTTTTATAGTCTTTAAGTTGGAAATAGATTTCAGCTAAAAAACGGAAATCCATGTCAATAGGATTTGATATTTCACTATACATTTTGAGAGCATTTGGAAAGTCTTGTAATAAAAAGTAACTTTTTCCAACTTCTCGCCTCTCTTCATCACTATCTATCTGAAAATTTTTACTCTCTTCTATAACTTTGGAGAAAAATCCCCCTTCATTGAGAGTTTTAAAATACTCAACTAAATACCCTTTCTTGTGTGTAGAGGTATAGAGTTTTTTGAAGAGCTTTGAACTCTCTTGAAAGTTGCCATGGATACGATAATCCATAGCGAGGAGGAGTAAGCTATTTTCATTGGAGCTATCGGAACTATATACCTGCTGACGATTGATATTGATAGAGGAGCAATTAGTAAAAGAGAAGAGGATTAGGAATAGGGATATATATCTGACCATGCACCATTATGCTTCTATGGTTAGAGTTCTGATATTCTTGTTTGTATAGATACACAAATCACCAGCAATATTTAGAGCCTCTTTAACAAGAGTTTCAGGGTCTAAATTGGAGTGTTTAACAAGAGCCCGAGCAGCAGAGATTGCATAATTGCCACCACTACCGATAGCAGCTATTGCTCTATCTTCTGGTTCTACAACATCGCCGTTACCTGTTAGGATATAAAGATTTTCTAAATTCATTACTATCATCATCGCCTCTAATCGTCTAAGTATCTTATCTTTTCTCCAAGCTTTCGAGAAATCTATTACAGCTTTAACCAAATCCCCTTTTCGTTGAGATAGAAATCCATCGAACATATCAAACAGATTTAGAGCATCGGCGGTGCTACCTGCAAAACCTGCCAAAACCTTACCATTAGAAAAGCTTCTAAGTTTGTTTGCATTATGTTTCAAGATTGTAGAACCAAAAGTAACCTGCCCATCTCCCCCAATTACCGCTTTTGTATCTGTTCGATAGGCTAATATAGTAGTGGCTTCAAACATATTTATAGCTCTCCAACTTCGATATTTAGAATTCCGTGAATTCCGTGTCCCAATTTCACATCTAAACTATATATTCCAACATGCTTCAATCCGTGAGTAATTTCTATACTCTTCTTGTCCAACTCTATTCCGAACTCTTTTTTAAATGCTTCTACTATCTCATCTTTTGTAACTGCCCCAAATAAAGCTCCATTTTTTCCTGCTTTTTTTCTGATAGTTACTCTAATGTGTTTCAGTTTCTCGCTCAATTTCTTAGCCTCTTCCAGCTCCTCTTGCTCTCTTCTCTTTCTCTCCTCCTCCTCTTTTCTAAATCTCTCTATAACCTCATCGGTAGCAATTTTCGCCAATCCCTTTTTTATGAGAAAATTTCTACCGTATCCATCTTTGACCTCCTTGATTTCCCCCTTTTTTCCAGTCCCTTTAACATCTTGCAAAAGTAAAACTTTCATAATTTTCCTTTCAAATTAGTATCTATTTCTCTCATTACTATATCAAAATCCATTAGTGATATAATATGTAGTTAGCGAATATATCGATATTTCTAATCTAAATTTTAGGATTTGCCATGGCCGACAAGATAGGAAATATTCCCAAATACTTTGAGAAAGATTTGCCTAATGGTTTAAAAATTGTAGTAGTTCCATTGAATAATAATAGTGGAGTAATCAATACAGATATATTTTATCGGGTAGGTTCAAGGGATGAGGTAATGGGTAAAACTGGGATTGCCCACATGCTCGAACATCTCAATTTTAAATCTACCAAACATCTTCAAGCTGGTGAGTTTGATAAGATAGTTAAAGGGTTTGGGGGGATAAATAATGCCTCTACAAGTTTTGATATTACCCACTACTATATAAAATCTTCTACCGAGAACCTCGAAAAATCTCTTCATCTTTTTGCTGAACTTATGGAGAATCTAACTCTAAAAAATAGCGAATTTCAAGCTGAGAGAAAAGTAGTATTGGAGGAGAGATATTGGAGAACCGATAATTCACCTTTCGGACTGCTCTATTTCACTCTATACAATACTGCTTTTGTCTATCACCCATACCACTGGACACCTATCGGATTTGCAGAAGATATTAAAAGTTGGAAACTATCCGATATTAGAGCATTCCACAAAAGATATTACCAGCCTCAAAATGCAATAGTAGTTATTGCAGGAGATATAGACAAAGATAGAGCTTTTCAAGCTGTTGAGAAAGAGTTTGGACATATCCAAAATAGAACCAAGACTATTCCGAGAAACAAATTTATTGAACCTCCACAATTTGGAGAAAGAAGGGTAATTCTAAATCGGGATACAGAGGTAGAATATCTCGCTATTGGATTGAAAATTCCAAATTTCCAGAGTGAAGACCAAATAGTCCTAAGTGTAATTAGTAGTATTTTGAGCAATGGCAAAAGTAGTAGGCTATATAGAAAACTTATTACAAAGAAAAATATAGTCAATCGTATCTATGCCTACAACATGAAATCGATAGATGAAAATCTATTCACTATTATGGCTATTGTAAATAGCAATAGCAATGTCGAAGAGGTAGAAAGAGCAATATGGAAAGAGTTGAAAAGGTTGCAAAAAGATGAGGTAGATATGGAAGAGTTGGAAAAAGTAAAAACCAATATCCGTTATGAATTTATAACAGGTTTCCAAACCTCATCGGCAACGGCTACTACATTTGGTAGCTACTTCGCAAAAGGTGATATTACCCCTCTTCTAAAATTTGAAGAGAGGGTAGAAAAGATTACACCACAAGACATTATCAGAGTTGCAAAAAAATATTTTGTGAAAAATAATGCAACTGTCGTAATATACAGAAAATAGAGAACTAAACAGCTACAAAATAGTAGTTATTCAAATTTTCTTTATTGTATTTCATCCTCTCCAACCTGTGTTGCTTACTTAGATATTGGAGAGGGGCAACTCCTTCATCATATTTGTAAATATCCTTTCCAACCTCCAAAAGAATCGCATGTCCCGCTGCTATATCCCATTCAGAAGTAGGAGAGAGTCGAGGATATATATCAGCTGTTCCATCAGCGACAGCACACAATTTCAAGGAACTCCCTTGATGAACTAAACCCAAATCTGGATATTTCTCTCTAAGAATTTGGATAAATTTATCTGTTCCGGTAGCTCGATGAGAACGACTGGCTATAACTGACAAATTGTCTCTTTCACTATTTCGAGACAGTCTAACTCCATTGAGATATGCACCCTCTCCCCGTTTAGCACTATATAATTTGTCAAGAGCAGGAGCATAGACCACCCCTAACACAGGAGTATCTTTTTCAACCAGAGCAATATTGATAGTAAATTCATCGTTGCGGTTGATAAATTCCTTAGTTCCATCGAGAGGGTCAATTAGCCAAAAATAGTCCCAATCTCGTCGTTTGGAATATGGAGCAATATCTCTCTCTTCTGAAATGGTAGGAATATCGGGATAGAGCTTACTAAGATTGTCTAGAATATACCTGTTAGCCTTTCTATCGGCTTCTGTAATAGGTGAATTGTCGCTCTTTGTTCCAACTCGGAAATCTCTCTGGTAAATATCCATTACAATATCACCAGCATGTTTGGCTATCTGTTCTATTTCAGATAAACGAATACTATTCAACATGTATTTATCTCCTTTGACTTAGTTGAGCAATGGGACTATTGTTCAACATATTTCCAAAATGTTTCATACCATTTTTAGATTTGCTAAACTTTTTAGCAAGTTTAGATGCATTTTTGAACTGCTTCAAAATTCTATTGACCTCAATTTGGCTCAGTCCCGCCCCTTTTGCAATTCTCTTTTTTCTACTATTGTTCAATAGGGAAGGTTGCTCCCTCTCTTTCGGGGTCATAGAGCTAATAAGGGCTTTTATCTTTTTCAACTCCTCTGAATTATCCAAATCTATATCTTCCAAATTTTTAGCCATACCACTCATACCCGGCACCATACTAAGAAGAGATTTCAAGTCCCCCAACTTTTTCAAACTCTCAACTTGCTCTAAAAAGTCGTTGAAATTGAATTCACCTTTTTTAATTTTTTTGCTAATTTGTGAAGCTTTCTTTTTGTCGATAACTAGGGAAGTCTTTTCCATGAGAGATTCCAAATCCCCAGCCCCTATTAGCCTATTTACAATTCTTTCAGGGATAAAAGTATCCAAATCGGGTATTTTTTCACCAGTTCCAATAAATCGCAATGGAACTTTAACCTGAGAAGCTATCGAAAGAGCTACCCCCCCTTTTGCATCTCCATCATATTTTGAGAGGATTACTCCATCAAAACCTATATATTCCTTGAATTTGTTAGCAGTTCTAACTGCATCGTGTCCGGTCATTGCATCAGCTACATAGAAGACCTCATCAACAGGAACACTATTTTTTATCTTTTTCAACTGCTCCATTAGCTCCTCATCGATAGCCAATCGTCCAGCAGTATCAATTAGAAGAACATCATAAAGCCCCTTTTTAGCCTTCTCATATGCTCCTTTTGCAATCTTTATAGGGTCTTTCTCATTGTCATCAAAAAATATATCAACCTCAATTTGGGAGGCAATCTGTTTGAGTTGTTCTACCGCTGCTAATCTTTGAAGGTCTGCCGCCGCAATTAGAACTCTCTTTTTTCTAAGTTTCAGATAGTGAGCCAATTTTCCAGTGGTGGTTGTCTTTCCACTCCCTTGAAGTCCAGCCATAAGAATAGTGGTAGGAGGATTTGGAGCATATACAAACCCCTGATTACCTTCTACCGAAAGGAGTTCCAAGAGATTTTTACGAATAGACCTCATAAAACTCTCTTGCCCTATCCCCTCCTCTTTTACCTCTTTTTCAACTTTGGTAATTAGTTCCTTGACCACTTTGTGATGGACATCAGATTTTATTAATGACCTTTTCAATTCGGTCAATGCTTTTTTGAGGGAATTGGCATCGTCATATAATTTTATTTTCTTAATAGCTCCTGTAAATGAATTGGTCAAGCTCTCAAACATTTCTATCCTTTTTTAGCAATAAATAGCGAAGATATTCCCATAGAGAAACTCCTATATTCTAACATTGAAAATCCAACTTTTTCCAGCTCCTCTTTCATCTGTTCAGAGGTGATAAAATCCCCAATAGAGTTAGGTAGATATTGGTATGCTTCTCTATTCTTAGATATTACTCCTCCAACTATCGGTAATATTTTTGTCATGTAGAAATCTCGAACTCTTGTAAGAATTCCCTTTTTCTTATCCTTAGTAAATTCCAATATCACCAATATTCCACCATTTTTCAATTTGTTATAGAACTCCTGAAATGCTTTTTCTCTCTCTACAACATTTCTAATGCCGTAAGCTATGGAGATGAAATCGGCACTATTAGGCTCTATATTCATATCAGTAGCAGTAGCAATCTGAAATTGGAAATCTGGAAATTTCTTTTTTCCAACCTCCACCATTCCAACTGATGGGTCAATTCCCAAGATAGTCCCTACTTCTATATTTTCTTCTTTTGCTACTCTATTCCAATAGTCCATCATATCACCAGTTCCACAAGCTACATCTACTATCAACTCTATTTTTTTCATGTTGTAATAGCGGTATGCCAACTGACACCCTCTTTTTCTCCAATATCTATCGACCCCAAAACTCAATACCCTATTTGCAATATCGTAGGTTTTTGCAATGTTGTCGAACATTGAAATAATTTTCTGCTGTTTATCCAT
>DTUW01000090.1 GCA_012963895.1 Campylobacterales bacterium
AGATGGGTAGAAAACTAATATCGTTTGATTGGGCGATGAAAAGGATACTAAGAGAAAAAGAGAATTTCGATATTTTGGAGGGGTTTCTAACTGAACTTTTGAAGTTCGACATCAAGATAGAGGAGATATTAGAGAGTGAAGCAAATCAAGAGACAGAAGAGGATAAATTCAACCGAGTAGATTTGTTAGCGAAAAATAGCAGAGGTGAATTGGTTCTAATTGAAATACAACATAGCTCAGAACTGGACTATTTCCACCGAATGGTATACGGTAGCTCCAAATTGATAGCTGAATATATCTCCAAAGGTAGAGGATATAGAGAGGTAAAAAAGGTCTATTCAATCAATATAGTCTATTTCGATTTAGGTCAAGGAGAGGACTATATCTATTACGGAAAAACCGACTTTGTAGGGATACATAAAAACGATATTCTACAACTATCCCAACACCAAAAGAGACAATTTGGAAAATCGGAGGTGTCCCAAATATTTCCAGAATATTACATCTTGAAGATAAATAGATTCGACGACACTACTAAAAATAGCCTAGATGAGTGGATATATTTCCTCAAAAATGAGGAGATAATGGATAACTTTCGAGCAAAGGGATTAAAGGAGGCAAAAAAGAAACTGGATATTATGAAACTACCACCAAAAGAGAGAGCAATATACAAAAGAAGAGAAGAGAATAGAATGTATAGAGAGTCGCTAATCTTCACTGCAAAAGAGGAGGGACGACGAGAGGGATTAAGAGAAGGTATAGAAAAGGGTTTAAAAGAAGGAAAAATAGAAATAGCAAAAGGTATGCTTAGAGACAATTTGGATATAGAAGTCATCGCAAAATATACCGGACTTTCTATCGAGGAGATAGAGAAGTTGCAAAATCTATAAATTTAGCCACTGCTTAGCTATCTCTTTCAGCTTATTTGGATTTTCAGATGCAAAAAATTTAGTTTGGGTATCTTGTTCTCTAAGATTTGGATATATATTTTTCAGATATTCCATAATCGCATCGCCTGAATGTATCAATATAGGTTTTTGACCCTGTTTAGTGAAATACTCTTCAATAGCACTTGCAATTAGAGGAAAATGGGTGCAACCTAAAATAATATATTTTGGGTGTCGTTTTAGATTTTGAAAATAGTATTCCATAGTGGCATCTAATACTTTTCCTTTGAAAATACCCTCTTCAACAATAGGAACAAATAGACCAGTTTCGATAGCTTCTATATTGCAAAATCCCAAATCCCCCAATAGTCTTTGGTATATATTACTAGAAATAGTGGTTTTTGTTCCAATTACTAAAATATTGTCATCTATCTTAACCAAACTATTTTTTAGTGCCAATACACCAGCCTCTACAACTCCAATAATTGGAAAATTTGCCTCTTCTCTCATTTGTGGAATTGCAGAAGCACTTACACTATTACAAGCTACTACCAATAGTTCTATATTGAAGTTTTTGAAAAATTCCACCGCTTCAAGAGAGTAACGGATAATAGTATTTTTGTCCTTGCTACCGTATGGAACTCGTGCCGTATCTCCAAAATAGATAATCTCACTAAATAGCGAACTCTTATAGAGCGACCTCATCACTGTCAATCCACCAACTCCACTATCAAAAACCCCTATCCTCACTATCTCAACCTCTCAATCTCTCTCAAATGTTTTGAATAGGTTTCTGAAAAGAT
>DTUW01000091.1 GCA_012963895.1 Campylobacterales bacterium
AATAGAGTAAGTCTCCAACTCAATGGACATAGTGAAGAGATTGAAGCTATCTTAGATAGTCTGAAAACTGCCCCAACCGATGCAGAATTGGAAAGATTATCACAAGAGGGAATAGAGATAAATTTTATCAATGAGGAGGGGTGCGCTCCATACTCTACCGATATTGTCAAAACAGATAATGGACTATTTTACAAAGGGCGGAGGGTTGTTATCCATATAGCCACTGCTCACCCCGACCACAATAGGAGAACTCCTATAAAACAGCTTCACAAATACCACCTTCACTATTGTGAAGAGTTAAAAAAACAGAAGGCAAAAGGAAACTTAGAAAAATATCGAGTATCCCTATCGCGAGATGGAACTTTTCACTATGTTTTTAAAGATGGTGCAGTTCCAAATCAAAAACTACATGTATGTCGTCGATGTCTTTCCGATTTCAATCCAGGGGTAGATTATCGCACTCTTGATGTTGTAAATTTCGACCTCCAAAAGTTCTTTGACTCTCAACCTCAAACCCTCCAAAATGGAGATAGTCCAAAATTGCTATTCGACGGTTTGGATATTAGCGGAATGGATATGGACTATCAGACCCTTTCAGACGAATATAGAAAGGATTGGCGAAAAATCTCTATCCAGAGAAAAAAGGCGGTAAATTACACCTGTCAAGAGTGTGGGTGGAGACCGAAACAGAATAGGGATAAAAGATATATACATACTCACCATATTGATAAAGATAAATCTAATAATCTCTCTTCCAATTTGAAGGTTCTCTGTATTGCTTGTCATTACAACTACCACCCAACCAGAAAATCTGATAGGCAATATCTTAAATTTGTAGATTTGAGAGAAAAAGGTCTCATATAGATGAGGTATCTCTGGACTATCTCCCTGCTGTTTTCCGGGTGTGATGGTAGTTCCAATTTTGGAAATAGTGCAAGAGCTGAGCAGTCCGAATATATATCAGACAAATGGTATAGACCAGATATAAAAACTACTTGGTATTGGCAACTTCAAGGAGATATAAATACCTCTCAACCTGCTAAACTCTACGATATAGACTTGTTTGATACCAATATATCTACTATCGAGAAATTACATCAAGAGGGGAAAAAGGTTATCTGCTATTTTAGTGCCGGTAGCTATGAAAATTGGAGAGAGGATAAAAATAGATTTCCCGATGAGGTGATAGGAAATCCATTAGATGAGTGGGAAGGTGAGCGGTGGCTTGATATTTCCAATCCCTCTGTTCGTGAAATTATGAAAGAGAGATTGGATTTAGCTTTAAAAAAAGGGTGCGATGGGGTTGAGCCAGATAATGTAGATGGGTATTTGAATAATACAGGTTTCAATATTTCTCCCCAAGAACAACTAGATTACAATATTTTCCTAGCCAATGAAGCCCATAAACGGGGATTGGCTATTGGATTAAAAAATGATTTGGAACAGATACCGAAACTACTCCCATATTTTGATTTTGCGATAAATGAAGAGTGTTACCAATATCAAGAGTGTGAAAAGCTTTTTCCATTTGTGGATAGCAATAAACCAGTTTTTCATGTCGAATATAGTGAGGAATATGTTCAAGACTACGAGGAGCTATGTAGATTTAGCAAAAATCACAATTTCCAAACTTTGATACTACCTAAGGAGCTTGATGGTAGTTGGATAATTCGATGTAA
>DTUW01000092.1 GCA_012963895.1 Campylobacterales bacterium
TATCATTAAATCCTATATGTGGCTGTTTTGGATTTCTCAAATCCGTTCCAACAGCTATATATTTTGCATCGGATAGGGTGAGGTTGTAGAGGGTTGGAAAAATATCTTTATGAGAACCAAAAACGGAGGTATCTATATCTCCCACCTCATCTCTAATCTCTTTTGGTAGATAGAGATAGAATGGTATCCGCTTAGAATTTAGAACCTCTTCATCTCTATATCTCATAATACCATCGGCAGTATGGTTATCGGCTGTTACAACTACAACTGTTCTATTTCCGAGTGGAGAGCTTTTCAGTTTGTCTAAGAAGTTTCCAAGTGAATTGAGAGCATATTGAAAAGATAAAAACCGCTCTTTTGCCAATTTCAAATCCCCTGTAATACTCCATAGAAGCTCTTTGGAAAATTCCAATTTTAAAGGGTGATACTCTTTTGGGAGAGTATATGGAGGGTGGTTGTCGGTTGTCATAGCCAATATGAATTGGGGCTTTTTACTCTTTTCCAATTTTCTAAATATATAGTTGTATAAATATTCGTCGTGGATACCCCAAGGGTGGTAGTAGTCCCTATCTTCTCCAAACTCCTTAACTGCCGTTTTATGTATCTCAAATTTTCCTATAACATTATCAAATCCTTGAACCTTAGCAAACCCTCCAATATCTCTCCAAGAGAGGTCGCCTCCATAAATAAAGGTGGTCTCATACCCCTTGCTCTTATATACAAACGAAGGGGCAAATAGGTAAGGGGTTCTACTATGTTTGGTCTCTACAAATGGTAGAGTTCCGGGAATACGAGGAATATTCAACATTAGAGCCTCTAAGCTGTATATAGTTCCGTTGCTACTTGAAATAAAATTTCTAAATAGAAAATCTTCATCAAAGTGCTTTTTTAAACTACCCATAATATTGAAATCTTCACTCTGGAACTGGATAGGGGGTAGCCCGAAACTCTCTACAACTATTACAACTACATTAGGAGGGCTTTTCTCCAAATACTCTTGTTTAGGAGTTGTATAGGTGATATTTTGGAGTAGAGGAGTATCTAATTTCTCTTTTCCTGTATGAATTCTGAAAGCCTCTTCTATATTGTTGCTGTATCCAAATTTAGCGATGAGGTCAATATCCTCCTTTTTACTCTTTTGCCAATGTTTCCAGCCATAGATAAACGAGCGAACCCCATTATATGAAAGGGTATCTATAAATCTATCTTCTGAAATATTGGGCATCATCTTTCCGAGAGGATACATTGCAAGAGTTCCGCGAATTGCCAAGAAATTTAGAAACAGAATAGCAAGATATGTAGCGATTGGAAATATTGGAGTAGGAAAATTTGGAATATCTGAAAATAGCTTACTAATGGTTTTCCAGAGAAGGTAGAGATATATAGTCCAGAATAGAAATATCCAAATAACGGGATAGTTTTTCCAAACAGTTACCAATATCGCCCAAGTATCATCGTCGAAAAGTCCGAAAAAGAGGAGATTTATATGTTCTTTGAAAAATGAGAAAAATGCAAAATCGGCAAATAGAATAAGTGAAACTATTGTATAGGTCAGGAATAGATATATCTTGAAAAATGGAAGTAGTTTAGGTAAAAGTCGTTCTTTGGAGAAAATTAGTATTAGAGTTGGAACTGCTTGAATATATCCAATAACTGTCAAATCGAGTCTGAGACCGAAAAAGAGAGCATTTAGAGTTTGGAGAGGGTATAACTCAACTTTTTCAACCCCTCCATAGTAGAAGAGAAAAACTATTCTAAAAAGAGACATAGCCACAAGGGCTATTAGATGAAATTGGGTAAGTCGGTAAAATAGACCGAAGGTCATATATTAGAATTTGTTTCGAGGTTTGTAGTTTTCTATAACTTTACCCCACATCAATTTATATTTTTTCTTCACAAATTTCAGCTCTTCTTGGCAATTATCGAGCTGTTCAGTTAGAACCCTAAGGTTGTTCCTCTCATCTTCTAATATCTCTTGGACTGAAATAAGAGCCTCTTTTAAAAACATATTCTCCTCTTTGAGGACGGAAATAGTCTCATCTTTTGATGCTACAACTTTTTCATGAAGATTTAAGATAGTTGATATTGTCTTTTCAACGAAACCTATATTTACACTTTCGCCATTTTCTCCCGTTGTAGTTATTGCTTTGATTGCTTCTGGAACAATTAGTTTGCTCCCCTGTTCTGTATCGATATAGATAACTCCATCAACTTCTTTAAAATTTATCTCCTTGCGAGTTATCATCTTATGAATTGTTTCCAAATCCATTCCAGTAATTTGAGAGAACTCTTTTACACTTACCCACTTCAATTCTTCTCTATCACTCATCTATCTACCTCATCTATAATTCTGAAATTATAACACTTAACACCGTTTAGCCACTTTCAACCCTAATCTATCTAACATCTCTAAATCCTTATGTCCCTCCTGTCCCTTAGTTGTAAGATAGTTACCTACTACAATAGAGTTAGCCCCCGCTTCAAATATCTCCTCCTGTCTCTCTTTGAAAAACGATTCTCTACCACCTGCTACCATCAATCTACCTTGAAATCTCTTTCTAATGGTTCGAATCAGTTTAAGCCCTTCATCAATTGATAAACTATTAGGTTTCAATGGCAAAGCTGGATTGTGGTGATAGAAATTTATAGGTATCGATTCAGGTTCAAGAGAGAGAAGAGAATTTATAAAATCTTCTCTATCCTCTTCACTCTCTCCCATTCCAAAAATTCCACCCGTGCATAGATTTAGCCCTACCTCTTTCACATTTGCACATGTTCTATATCTCTCCTCCCACGAATGGGTAGAGCAGATATATTTGTAATAGTTTTTACTTGTCTCTAAATTGTGGTTGTAGCTATCTATCCCTGCTTTTTGTAGTTCTTGCAGTTGCTCCTTAGAGGCTGTTCCATTACAGGCGATGAGGTTGAGATTTGGAAGTTCCGTTTTTACATTTTCAGCCACCGATAGAATATATTTCAAATTCTTATCAGTTATCCCTTTTCCAGCAGTAACTAGGCAGAAACCGATAGCACCCAGCTGATAGGCATCTTTTGCCTCTTGAACAATATCCTCAATCTCTTTTTTTGAATATCTCTCAATTTTTGCTTGGTAGTGGAGGCTCTGGGTGCAGAATTTGCAATCTTCCCAACAAGTTCCACTGGTAATATTGCTAATAGCACATAAAAATATCTCTTTTTCCATCTCTTCTATTCTCCATTTTCTAAATGGTGTTGAATCTTATCTATTGGGTTATTTTCTATATTGGTATCTATTATATTTTCTTCTATATCGGTGGCTATATCCTTCATTTCAGATATATATTTTTCTGCCCTCTTTTCGATAGTGATAGGAGTAATATCATCAACCTTCAAATTTTCAATATCATCAAATTTGGATATTACCCCATAAATTCTATTTTTCAATCTCTTCTGCTCCTTTTCAGCTTGAAGAGTAATAGCATGGAACTTCTTAGGAATGGACAATATGCTATCTTTCAGCTCTACCATCTGTCCAGCCAAAACATTTGTTATCTTTTTTCCAAATTGGACAAATATTTCACCCCTTAAACATACTACCTTTTCTACATGGTGGTTTATCTCTCCCTGAAAGTGAGTGCCTCGAATACCAACAATTAGGGATTTGGTTTGGAATTTGAAATTTTCCCTCGCAATTTTTCCAATCTCTCCTGTGATGGTTTCAAACACTCCTCTATCTACTCTTAGTCTAGCTTTTGAATTTTTGGTTTTATCAAATAGGTAGTTCTCTATCTGAAATTCTGTATTTCTACCGATGGTCACAGTGGTTTTATCTTTAAATACTATTTGAGCCTTTCCTCTATGGGTTAGCAATATATCTTTTTCCTCTAATTCAAGCCCCTTAAATGCTCTACTATCTTTACTGTCTCTAATTAGATATACCTCCCCTTTGATTGCTGAAATATATCCAACTGCTCCATATAGATATATGGAGAGAATGAAAAATATCAATAGTCTCATTTGCTATATATCCTACCTTGAACTATCAACTCCGTAAGTGTCTGCAAAATGGCTTGTAGGTCTCTATCACCTTCATATTTCCACCCCTCTCTATCTCTCATGACCATTCTATCCCCCTCTTTCAATATTAGAGGGGTATTCGATGAGGTATCAAATAGAGAGTTTGAGAATGTGGCAAATTGAGACGAAATACCGAGCATATCCAATATTGTAGGTAATATATCGACCTGCGAACCTACTTGCTGGATAGTTTGGGGTTTGAAGATATATGGAGCATATATGATTAGAGGGATTCGAAAATGGGCAAAGTTCTGTTTAGTAATTCCTATCCCTTTTCCAATAGTGTGGTCGCCGGTGATAATGAATATAGTATCTTTGAACCATTCTCGCTCTTTGGCACTTTCGATAAACTCTTTTAGTTGGCTATCAAAGTAATATAGCAGATTTAGATACCCCTCAATTTTCCACTCATCGTGAGGATATTTCTCATATTTCCTATTTGGTAATTTGCATGGAAAATGGGTGGAGGCTGTAAATGCAAAGGTAAAAAATGGTTTTTGGAGCTTATCTATTTTTTCTAGAAGATACCTAAATAGATTTCCGTCCCAAACCGATTCAAATACCAAATCGGCATCTACCTCATCTTTTCGATATTCTCTCATCTGTTCAGCCCCAAAGGTCTTTTGGAAACCTGCTATTTGAAGAATATTGCCAATCCTGAAACTACCATATTTAGATGCTTGACCTCCAAGAGTTGTATATCCATTCTCTTTTAATAGAGTTCCAAGATATGAAAATGGAGTAGTTTCAAGTCCATAGCCTAAATATGGAATACCTGCAATTACAGGAATACCTGTAAGAATAGAAGTAATCCCCTCAATGCTCCGCTGTCCATTTGCATAGAAATTTGGAAAGGCTATCCCCTCTTTTGCTAACTTGTCCAGATATGGAGTTACTGAATAGTTTCCATCTCCAAAACTATCTACATACTTTGAGGAGAGGCTTTCAACGACGATAAGGACTATATTGTATTTTCTCCTCTCTTTTGGAATGAAATATCTCTCCAAAGGGTTTCCGTTCTCAACCCAACGAGTGATATTGGACTCCAAATAGCTTTTAGTAATTTGTAAAGCTTTCTCACTATCCATATATTTTCGTAATTTCTTAGGTCGTCCTCTGTATATGGAGTATGTTCCATTGAGAACGAGATTGGCTATCCTAATATCTCCTTCAAGAAAAGCATCACTAATAGCAAGGGGCTTACCTTCTATCTTCTCTCGAATTCCTAAGAATATCAAAAGAGCAACCATCAGAAAATGGGCTATTTTGCGAGATATAGAGATATTGCTATCTTCTATTTTCCAATTTGTAACCCTTTTCCAGATTAGGAATAGGATAGCAATAGAGACTGCATATATACCGATTTCCAAAAGATACCCACCAACTACATCTATCGCAAAATCCAAATCATTTCCCATTATAAAGAGTTCATTAGATAGATGGCGATGAGCATATGGAAAATAGAAGACATCTACTATATTGGTAGTAAGAATTGTTAGAAATATCCCAAACCAGATATATGAAAAGAGTTTCCGAAAACTATTCAGATAGAGAAATAGAAGCATTGGAATAGCTGTAAAAGTTAGAAGGGTGGAAATATCAAACTTGATACCAAATAGGAGAGCTTCCAATATCGATGAGGTTGAGAGTTGGGAAAAGTAATCCCAATTTGTGAAGAGCAATAGTAATCGTTCTAAGAAAAGAGAGATTAGAGATATAGCAAATAGTGTAAAAGTTTGTAATGTTCTCATTTCAATTTATATCCAACTCCTCTCACTGCTTGAATATAGTGTTTAGTTCCATCTTTATCTATTTTGGATTTCAACCTCTTGATAGCCACATTTACACTCTTTTCATTGCAATCATCGTTAAAAATTCCACAATCCCAAACAACTTCTAAGAGATATTCACGAGTTAGAACATGTTGGGGTCTCTCCAAAAAGGTTTGGAGGAGTCGAAATTCAACCTTAGTAAGCTCCACCTCATCAGAACCAATATAGACCTCGAAACTATCCAAATCCATAGTAATATCTCTATATCGCAGTATTCGATTAGATTTAGGATTAGTTCTATTTAGGATAGCTCTAATTCGTAATAGGAGTTCATGATTATCAAACGGTTTAGTAATATAGTCGTCCCCACCTCGAACAAATCCCTCTATTTTGTCTTCTTGACTATTTTTAGCTGTTAGAAAAATCACAGGGACAGGGTATCCCCTATCTCTAAGTTTTTGAACCAAGAGAGTTCCCTCTATGCAGGGAAGCCCCCTATCTACGATTAGCAGAGATGGAGACTCTTTTTCCAAAACTTGGAAAATATTTTCAGAATTTGTTAGCCCTATAAATCTATACCCTTCTCCGGTTAGAAGAATTTCAAGAAGCTCTAAAATATCGGGGTGGTCGTCAATGGCTAAGATTGTAACCATTGGTTACTTTTGAGTATTGCTTATCTTCTCATTTAGCATAATGTCGAGTATCTCAAAGACTCCATTACTCGCTCGTTCCATCTGTCTAAGATGGTCTAATATCTCCTCAAAGTTCATAGGTTGCTTAGCAATCTCTTTAAATACATCTTTTGTAGCATTATGGACACTTGAATGAGGACCTTCCAAATCCATATATCGACTTGTATTGGAGAAATGGGCTTTTCCTTCTCCCTGTTCATACCACCGGCCGAGTCGGCAAGAGTGGTGATCTACAAACTTGAACATCTCTTTTTTGTTCGCT
>DTUW01000093.1 GCA_012963895.1 Campylobacterales bacterium
GCTTCTAATAGTGAGTGTTCGGAGAAGTTTGATGAAACCACTATCAGATTTGGAAAGTGGATGCATCTAGTTCTCTTCTATGTCCTTAGTAAGCCTCAATTTATTCAAGCTAATCTAAATAGTTTTATAAAATTTGATGTGGATTATATCTCCTCAATATATGAAGAGTTTGAAAAGATAGTAGGAGAAGAGTTATCGTGAAACCTGTAATTAAAAAGAGAATTGCGGTCTATTACCCTCAGGGATTTATAGATTCCAATAATGCCCCTTTTATTCTTACTAATGAAAGTATTGATTGGATACTTCGACAAGATGATGTAAAAATGGTTTTAGTCTCTCTCAAAAGGGTTGTCTTTTTCAATATCAACGGGATTACTATATTGCTCGATGGTATGAAAAAAATAAGAGATGAGGTCAATAACATGATTATTGGCTTCTGCGATTACAATATAGTTCAATATGAGACCATTAAAAGATTTTTTTATAGAAATCTAGATTTTTCTCTATATAAAACCTTTCGAATTGCTTCTCTCTTTACCACCCCATCACTCAATCAAGAATCTATATTGGTCTGGAATGAAAACTATGAACAGCGAAATTTGCAAAGTATAGAACTTTTTGAGAGGGGATATAACCCTATTGTAGTCCATAAAAAAGAGGATTTTTTAGAGTATCTTAAAAGAGAAGATGCCTATGATGAGGTTATTGAAGATACCTATATAGGTTCTGTTGGGATAGTTCCGTTTGCGAGAGTTAGCGGAAGTGCAGTGATATATACATTTACAGGATACCTTGATGGTTCAATTGATGAGCAGTTTGACTATGCATACCACCAAAAAGCTTTGAGAACAGGATTCAAACTCTTCATATTTGATATGAAAAACATTGTCTCTATGAATATGAAAGTTATAGATTTCTTCGAAAGGTTATTGAGAGAGGTTGGGAACTATGATGGAAATGTGGTGATTGTAAACTTGAAGGAAAATGAGACCGTAATTAGAATTAAACAGGAATTGGAAGAGTTAGGAATTAGATTCTTTGAAACTCTTGAAGAAATATTAAATAATAAAAGACTTGTAGCCGAACTTGGGGGAACGATAAAAGAGGAACATAGTAGCTCAAAAAGTATTACCAAAGATCTTGTAGTTCATCTCCCAAGTTTTATTAATGCTACTGTCTCTACTTTGGAGATGATGCTTGGAGTGAGTGCAGTAAAGACCGGAAAGATACAAATAAAAGATTTAGAAGTAGCAGATGGAGATAAGAAATTAGCGAGTTCCATCGGGTTTTATGGAGATTTAGAAGGAATTATTATTCTTGTATTTCCATTTGCACTTGCTAAAAAGAGTTGTAGTATGATGATAGGAGAGGAGATAAAAACACTTGGAGAGGTGTTGGACTCTTTGGCTGAGTTTGTTAATGTTATTGCTGGACGAGTAAAAACACACCTAGCAGAGCAGAACATAGGTATCTCCATAACACTACCTAGAACCTATGCATCTACAAATGAACTAATAGAAGCTCTAAATCTTGGAAAAGGGATACAAGTAGATTTGAAGTTTGAAAATGATTTATTCACATTCTTTTTAACAAGATAGATGGTGCGGAAGAGAGGACTTGAACCTCCACGCCGTGAGGCACCAGATCCTAAGTC
>DTUW01000094.1 GCA_012963895.1 Campylobacterales bacterium
ATATAAAAGACTTTCTATACTTTTTCTACATTTTTCGAAAAGATAACTTTTTAGATGAAATTGAAGAGATAATTAAAGAGAGTAAGGAATTTAGCAAACAGACAGAGACAGACCTAAAAAATGCGATTTATGGAACTTCCCACTATATTGAATCGGTATTTAGAGATATTGGACAGGCGATATATCGCAAAGAGAAAAACTTAGATAAAGTATTTGAGAAGTCGCTCTATTTTCTATTTAGATTTCTCTTTATCCTCTTTTTCGAGAATAAGAATAGAGCAACTATTCTAAATCATCAAGGATATAAAAGTATCTCTTTTGAAACTATCTTTTCCAACTATGTTCCATCTTCTAAGTCGGATAATTCCTATACTCTATATAGAAGGGTTGTAAAGCTCTTTGAAGTTTTGGATAAAGGTTCTCCATCTCTTCAAATACCTCCAATCAATGGAGGGTTGTTTCAGTTTGATGAGGTGGTTGATAATGAAGAGCTATTTAGTGATAGAGAGATATACAATATCTACACCTCTATAATCCATTTTCAGGGGGATAGCAAACTAAAAATAGATTTCAAAAATATATCTGTTACCAATCTCGGCTCAATATATGAGGGGCTTCTAGATTACTATTTTCGGGTTGAAGATGAGGAGGTCTCTTATGTCCTCTTTGGAGATGAAAAGAAAACACCTCAATATATTCTTAACAAGGAGATAGAGAAGTATAAAAATGGTGATATATCTATCATCAAGGAATATAGAGCGGGTGAGTTGTATTTAGTCAATTTCAACAATAGCAGGAAAGAGAGTGCCAGTTACTACACCCCTGAATCTATCTCCTCTTTTATGGTTCAGAAGGCGATAGATAGAGAGTTGGAGAGAAAATCTATATTGGATATTCGAATTCTCGATAATGCTTGTGGAAGTGGTCATTTTCTGGTTGAGAGTTTGGAATATTTGACTAAGCGGGGGGCAGAAATTCTCAAATCTGAGGAGAATCAAGATATTTGGAGGGAGGTAGAAAAAGAGAAACAAGAGATATTGGAAAATTGGAGATTACACCAAATTCCAGAGACGGAGTTATCAGATATAGAGGTATTGAAAAGGCTAATCTTAAAGCGGTCTATATTTGGGGTCGATTTGAACCCTTTTGCTGTTGAAATTACCAAATTGGCTCTATGGATAGATTCCTTTATCTTTGGAACTCCACTATCTCTTATTGAGCATCACATTAAACAGGGAAATAGTCTAATTGGTTCAACATTAACAGAATTGAAGCGAGAGATTGGAAAAGACCTCCTTTTATCTAATTTGCTTCAAAAGTTGGAAAATTTGAAAACTATTTCACAAGAGTTATCAGAGATAACAGATACAACAGCCGAAAAGATAAACTTATCTAAAACAAAATTTAGAAAAATACAGCCGAAAATTGAGGAACTCAATCTATATCTCAATTTCCTAAATACTCGTATAATTAAGGAGTTGGAGGGGGATAGAAGTTTTTCCCATGTTGTTATCGAGAATATAGAAGAGCATCGAGAGGAGATAGAGAAATATACCAAGGAGTATAGTTTTTTTAACTATGAGGTTGAATTTCCAGAAGTCTTTTATAACAATTCCAATAGTGGTTTCGATATTATCATAGGCAACCCTCCTTGGGAAAAGGTAAAATTTGATGAAAAGGATTTCTTTCCAAGATTTTCCCCTACTTATCGAACTCTGAAAAATAGGGCAAAAAAGGAGGTAGCTAAGGAGCTATTAGAAATCGATGAGGTGGCTAATCTCTATAAGAGAAAGAAAAAGAGATTTGATATTACCAATAGGTATCTCTCCAATAGGTATCCATATAATCGAGGGGTTGGGGATAATAATCTATTTAGATTTTTTGTAGAGAAAAATCTCTCTCTATTGAAAAAGCCGGGTAATCTTACCTATGTTTTACCTTCTGCACTTTTTCAAGATGATGGCAGTATCACATTAAGAAGCCACATTTTAGAAGATTATAAATTGCATTTCTTTTTTAGTTTTGAGAATAGGCTACCAGTCTTCAAAGATGTAGATAGTAGATACAAATTTGCAATTATCCAAGTTGATACAGAGGGGAAAACTGATAAGATAGATACCTTTTTCTATGCAATCGACCCCAAAGATTTATGGGACAATTCGAAATATATCAAATACACCATTTCCGACATTATAAAGATTGCACCTCATCATCAAAACCTATTGGAGGCAAGAACTAAAACAGATTTGGAGATAGCGAAAAAAGCCTATCCAAAATTTTCTAAATTGGATTTATCATATATGGACTTCATCAATGAATTACACATGACCAATGATAAATCAATTTTCAAAGAGGAAAACCATATAGACTATATCCCCCTATATGAGGGTAAGATGATTCACCAATTCAACCCCTATTTTGGAGAACCTAACTACTATCTGGATATAGAAGAGTTTGATAAACATATCCAATCAAAAGAGCTAAACAGATTTATAAAGTCGCTATATAGCCAAATTCCAGAAAATTACAAAGTTATACATATCGAAAAACGGAGCAGAAAGAAGACAATAACAGTTACTAAGAAGAGAACCCAATTGGGGGCGGTAGCAAACTATCTGTTTGGTGTAGAGTTCGATTCCTTATCTGAACAAGAGAAATTAGAGATAAAAGAGAAACTCAAACAATATATAAAGTTCGATAGAGAATTTTTCAGAATCGGATTTAGAGAAGTTGCAAGAGATACCGATGAGAGAACTATAATAGCCTCTCTACTACCTAAGAATATTGGAGTTGCTAATACAATATGGTCGGAAATCCCAAAAAGATATATCGCAGAAGATAGGAAAGTTAGGATATTAGAGAATTCTATCAATAGAAAACTATTTATATTGGCAGTTTTCAACTCTATTGTTTTCGATTTTCTGGCTCGTCTTATCGTTCAAATACATGTAACCAAATCCATATTGACTCGCCTTCCAATTCCTCAACCAACAGAAGAGGAGCTAAACGAGAATAGAGATTATCAAACTCTTATCGACAATACAAAAAAGATAATCGCCTACTACTCTGATGATTTCGATTTTGAAGTTGAAAAACCTAAAACAGAAGAGTATAAAGAATTTTTGGAGATTGAGAATAATATTATTGTGGCTAAGATGTTTGGAATATCTTATCAAGAGATGGAATATATTCTCTCTACCTTTAAAGTGCTTCAAACAAAACGGACAGCCTTTATTGAGACACTCCTACACCAATATAGAAAGGTAGCAGAAGAGCCACCTCATCACTCTACCCCTTAGTTGTATGTCTAAATACCCCATCGAAGTTCTCAGGCGGATTCTCAATATAGTGTTGGCATCTTTCGATGTAGATTTTATATATATTCTTATTAGTCTTATCTTTCCAAGATTCCAACTCCTCAAAGATTTTGAGAGCCTCCTGAAATTTGCTATCTCTATATAACTTTATCGCCTTGTGGTATATATCCAACTCCTCCATAATTCTCTCTTTTGAGACTGAAAAAAGATACCGCCCTTCAAATCCATCAACGAAATCATGCACCTGCCAAATTTCAATCGGTTCAGTTTTTCCCTTGACTGTTACCAAATCGAGAAATCTAAATATATATCTGCTTTCATCTAGTCTCTCTTTTGTGAAGTTGGAGATATTGCACTTTGAATTGTAGTATTTGCAGAGACTTTCAAGCCTCGCCCCAAGATTGACAGGGTCTCCAATAGCGGTGTAATCACTCCGCCCCTTTGACCCCATCTCTCCAACTACTGCCACCCCTGTATTTAATCCTAATCCAATTTCTATCGGCTCTACCCCCATTCTCTCAGCCATCTTAACGGTATTTGTAAATCGTGGGTCTTTCTTAATTCTCTCATTTAGAGGAATACAGGCATGTAGTTGCTCCAATGTAGCAGTTACCGCTTTGTTTGGGTGGTCTTCAATATCTAACGGAGCATTCCAATATGCCATAATGGCATCTCCAATAAATTTATCAATCGTCCCCCCGTGTTTGGTAATGATTTCAGCCATCGGGTTCATATACTCATTCAGAAACTCTATCAACACCTTTGCACTCGGCATACTTTCAGATATATTGGTGAAGTTCCGAACATCTGAAAACATTACCGTTATTTCCCTCTCGTGTCCTACCATCACACCTGAATCACCATGCTTGATGAGGTCCTCCATAACAGCAGGGGAGACCTTGGCAGCGAATTTACTTTTTATCAACTTTTTCTGTTTCTGTTCAAAAAAGAGATTTACTATTGTAAGAACTATTTTGGTTAGTAGTAGAGCTAGGAATGGGAAAAGGGTATTTATCATAATACCCTCTTCAAATAGATAGTAATAGATGAAATGTGATATTCCAAAAGCGATAAATGGAAGCAGAACTAAAACCAGATTAGCAGGTAGTAGAACAAATAGAGTTGTAACACCAAATACAATAGCTACAATGAAAACAATATCAAACCCTTCAACCCAAGCAGGTTTAGAGAGAAAATCACCCGTCAATAGATTATCTATTACAGATGCATGAACCTCTACACCGGGATACCTATTGTCAAACGGAATAGCTCTAATATCGTAAAGCCCGGATGCCGATGCCCCAATAATTACTACACTATTTCTAATATCCTCTGGGTCAAACTCATTTTTATAAATATCCACCGCTGATATATATTTGAAAGTAAATCCGGGACCTCGATAGTTGAGATATAGCCGTCCATATCTATCAGTCGGAATAAACTTATCCCCATAGGCTATCCCCTCAATTCCGTTTATGTTGTAGATAATACGAACCTCATCAACTCCACTAATCGCCCTTACTATCTCAAAAGCGAGAGATGGAAAAACCTCATCATCATACTTTATCACCAGTGGAACAGCTCTAATAGTTCCTGTTGAATCGGGGGTATTGTTAAAAAATCCACTTGAATAGGCACTATCCTGAATAGTAGGGATATTGAGAATGACATCATTAGCCTTTATCATAAAGTCATTACTTTCATTTAGCCCCTCTTCAATAAAGGTAGCAGGAAGTAGCGGAGTATCTCGCTCCACAAACTCTTTGGCATCTAAATTGAAGGTATATCCCAGAATTGTTGGGGTCTTTGAAACTATATAGGCAAATATCTTATCGTTATCTGGAAACTCTCCCTCTAATCCAAACTTCTTAGCAAATTTATAGGGTGAAGTTCTATCCTCTTCTGGAAACATAATATCAAGTCCAATAACCCCAGCCCCCGCCTCTGTCAGTTTCTGGATAATAGATGCTAAGATTGTTCTATCCCAAGGATACTGCCCAAAGTAGTCTAAACTCTTTTCATCAATATCAACTATTACTATCTTATTTTTCGGTTTCACATATCCCCGATATTTGAAAAAGAGGTCTCTAATTTTGTTATCGAACGATTCGTAATATTCAGGTAGAAATAGGTAGGTGGATACCAATATTAGAGATATAGGAATTCCAAAACCGAAAATTTTCAATAAAGCTCGAAATATCTTTTTTATCAACCTATTCCTTTCTAATAGAGATTTATCAAATTGGTAACCTCATCGTAATATTGGCTGTTGTAATATATGCTCTGCTTCAACTTATCCAATCCAATATCTGTTGGAGAGATGGAAAAATCACCTGTAAAGGTATCTGAATGGATAGTAAATAGCTTATTACCATCTATATATGTTATCGCCGTCCATTCTATATCTTTTCTGAAAGTGTTGTAATTTCCGTTTTCAATCACAAATTGGATATTTTGGTTGTATATATCTGAGTTGAAGTAGATAAAACCATTTTTGATATACCCACTAAATTGGAAATCTCTAAATCCGCTCTTCTCTAAATTTATTCCAAAAAGTCGGTTGATATATTGGAGATACCTATCTTGAACTATTTTGACACTATCAGAGAGACCTGAAAACTCTATTCTATCCCTCAAATAGGTGAGATTCATATCTCCGACACTTTGGAATTTATAATCAAAGTTGAAAAGCCTTACAACCTTTTCTAACTTCACTTGATGGAGATGTATATCACTCTCTTGGTTGGTAATAGAGATATTTACATCTCCTCCAAGTTTCGGAGAATTACCAACTATTACTATTTTGCCGTTTCTATATTGATATACTATATCTCCATATAGTCCAAATTTCTCATTTTCACTCTTAATCTCTACTTTTCCACTAAGCTGACGACTATTCCCTGCAAGAGAACCTGTAAGAATTATCCCATCATCGAAAAACTCAATATTTGTTAGAACTCTCAAACTCTCCATAGAGATATAGCTTCTGTATATATCTAAATATCTCTCATTCCTAAGAAACTTTTTTCTATATTTGAAGTAGAGCCTATCTCTTTGAGTAGCAAATTTGGAGGTAAATCGTCCTTCAAAGATATTGATATTGATATTTCCAGAAGCCGAAAACTTTCCAAAATCTCCAAATCTCTTAAACCATTTCGACTCAGCTCTATTGATTGAGTAATTTAGAACAATTTCCAAATTGTTTATATCTATATAGCCCCGAAAAGATGCAATATCTCTATTTTCAATATTTACCCCAAAACTTATCGAGAGATTATCATCAAACTCCAAATTTGTAATTCTATATTCAGCTTGAACCTCTTTTTCAATAAAGGAAGAGATAAGATATTTTAGGAAGGCTTCTCCTATAACAGTTGAGAGAGCAAATAGAGTTGTAGATATTATTGTTGTTATAAAAGTAACAAATAGAAGGAGATTTATTCTCATACAACATGAGATTTAGATATTAGGAGGTTGAGGAGGATACCTATCACTCTCCGGTCTCTTACTGCTTCCGAGTGGATGAGGTGGCAGATTGGAATCGATTTGGATATTGTCGTGGTTCTCAGTTTTGATATTAGAGCCACCCCCTCCATCGCTATTACAGGCGATAAATAGTAGCGGTAGTGCAAATAGTAGAAGCCTATTTAGTTTCATTTCTTAAAACCTTTGTGGTGGTCAATTTTCCATCTATCAGATATACCAAATACATCTGATACCCTCTATATATCGGTAAAACATTGTGATTTTTGCTAAATTTGGATAGAGAGGCAACTCTGAGAGGGTTATTTCTATATTGAGGCTCTAAACTGATATATCCAGATTGAAAAGGAACTACATCAAACAGATATAGACCACTTTGGGCAGTCTTGTCTGATTGAGTTCCATCTGTATAGATAGGTAGAGCCAATACTCTATCGCTATCCAGATATACAAATGAGTCTGGGTTGGAGACAACAGGGGTATTATTGTGGAAATCTCCAATATCAACTCCACCTATATATTTTGGGTCATTGAGATTGGAGGTATCGAATAGAGATATATTCAAACTATCATCGTAGTCAGTCTTATCTACTTTGCGATTTATAGTAATAATTCTATTGTCATTCTCAGAGTAGTAGATAAATTTGTTCTTTCCATCTTTGATAGAGAATATCCCTCCCTCTTTTGGGTCGCTACTATCTTTCAAGTCTATCAATTTGAAATTGTCCGATTGAGTATCACTAGAAGCAATAGCTATATCTCCAAAGAATTTCACCCCTCCAAGTTGCAATCTCTCATCTACAATATTGGAAACTTTTCCTATTTGAATCAGTGAATTATTTACATCTTGAAGAATAGAGATTCTATTCTCTCTGCTCTCTTTCCAACTCCATCTATCTTTTGATGCAATCCGAACCATACTACTATCGCTCTTCGGCTCACTCAACCAAAGAGGAGAGGCTATCTCTCCCTCTACTTCTCCCATTCCTCTATATTCCATATGTGGATAGAATGCAAACTTATATATAGATGATTTCGTTTTCTTGTCTCTAAATGAGATATATTCTCCTCCATAGTTGGAGATAAGATATAGATTACTTTTTGCAAAATAGGTTTTGAAATCCCCAAAAATAGAGTATCTTTGGAGAAGTTCATTACTCTGGAAATTTACATGGGAGAGGGTGAAGATAGAGCTATTCATATCCAATTTTGGAGTAGCATAGAAGTGGTTCGGGTCAATCAAATTCAGTAACTGATTGCTATCTCCATACTGATATTTTGGCAGTGTATAGAGATGTTGAACTATCGGTTTGTCGTAGTCAAATCTGAATCGACCTTTGCTATCTGAATAGACATCTGAGCAATTCAATTTGTAATCTATATCATCACTCGGATAGTTGCACTTATCCAAATTGGATAGATATATCTTTGGATACTCAATATCTATACACGGCTGGAATTTGGTTACAAAATAGAGGTTATTTTCAATTACTTGGCTGTTGGTGATTTCTCCATCTATAATAATGTGTTTTCCACTTTTGATATCAACAGGGTTGAAAGCGAGACTATATATTGATACTAATGTTCTATTGGAGCGACATCTATTTGCAAAATTTGGACTTTCGCTATCTATCTTGATAGAGGAGAATATTACTAATGTGTTGTTTGAGACAATGAAATTATCTATCGAAATAGTATCTACATTACCACTAATAGAAGGGGTGAAAAATGTAGCTCCAATATTTCCACCATTCAAAATGGAGTCTATTTGAGCAACGGCGACTGTATCCTTGCTGTTTTGAGTAGTTTTGTAGAATATATACTCTCCATATCTTTTGAATATGGTTGGGGTCTCTACCCCTCCAAATTTAGTATTTGGTGGAGTTGTATTGGTAACACCATTTTCAACTATGTTACTTCTCTTTCCCTGTTCCTTGTTTGTATCAATTAGTTCCCAATTCCAATATTTGCTGTTTCTGTTAGAAACTAATAGATTTGTCCCTATGAAATGTTCCACCTCATCGATAGATGAAACATCCAAATCTCTATTAGATAGTAATTTAGTCTCCAAGTTAGAAATATCAATCTCCTCATCAGTAGGAGAGTAAATCCAGAAACCGGTTAGGCTGTTGATTTCGCTAATTGGTGGAAACTCAACTATATTATCTCTTCTATTTGTCTGCCACTGAATATCTTTTTTGAATTTGAATTTATTACCTGCCCAATAGTAGTATTTGTCATATTTCCAGATGGTATATTTTTCATCAAAAACTTCTGGAAATAGGGTAGTGTCAAATGGTAGAGAGACCAGATTCCAACCTTCATATAGATGAAGCTTATTCACTATCTTTGGATTGTCGAAATCTGTATAGTCTGAGATAGTGAGATTCCAATCATCTATACTCTGAACCCAGACCCCTTGCCAAGGTTTAAGCTCGTAGATAGAGGCTACCTCTTCTGAAAGTTTATTCTGCAAACTTTTATCGGGGGAGTAACCTAACCACTCTCTATATTGTCCGCTGTATGTCCATACCAGTCGAACATGTTCATTGTTGAAAATTCTCTTATTTGTCTCAATAGGTAATCCAATAAGTTGCCAACCCTTATGGAGTTCTATATTCCACTCTCTACCCAAAAGTTGGGAAAAAAGAAAGATTGGGACTATCAACCAAATTAGGTTATTTTTTGTTTCCATCTACCACATTCCAAAAAGTTTAGTAATGCTAAAATTCTAACAAAAATAGGGATTTGCAAAGACACCTTCATGAAAAGAATAGTAATTAGTATATTACTGATCCATTATCTGTTTGGAGAGACTTGGACAGACCCAGATACATACCTGATGTGGGAAATAAAAACAGAAGATAACATTATGAAAGAATACAACTGGGAAGAGGCAAATAGATATTGCAACAGTTTGGAACTCGATGGTTTCGATGATTGGTGGCTTCCCTCAACTTCACAACTTGAAAGTATATCAAATATAGATATGTTTGGACATTATAGAGATGATTGGGAGGATTGGTATATAGAAAATGAAGAGCATAAGAACAATGGATATTTCATAAAAGAAGCCCTTCAATACAACATGGGAATGGAGGGAGATTATTGGTCTCTATCAGATTATGCCACAAGTGCAAAGAGTGAAGAGGAGGAGGCTTGGTTTGTAGATTTTGAGGCTGGATATGACGACTGGACATATACATCAAGCCACCACTATGTTAGATGTGTTCGAAGTGCTAGATAAATGGTAGTTATTGATTGCAAATCTCCCCTAACAAAGTCAATTTTAGAATATCAAAAATCTAAATTCTCCAAAGACATAGAAAATATTGGAAAACAATTCCTGATTACAGATAATCCAGATATTGTATTTACCAACGATAGAGAAGTGGTGAATATATCCAAATTATCCCCTCCTTTTGATATTAAACAGATATTATCAATTGATAACAATAATGAAGTTGCTCAAATAGATGAAATCCAAGAATTATTAGAATACATTGAAGAAGACATAGAAGATAAAACAGAAGAAGTAAAAGTAGCAAAAGATAAAACAGTCAATAGCTGTTGTGAAGAGTTGGAAATTATCAAAACTAAGATATTTGAAGTTATTAAAAAACACCATACCCAAATGGTAAGTGAGTTAGAGATACTTCTGGATAAGAGGAAATGAAAAAGGGTAATTGGATATATATCAACGGCGGAAAATACAAAGGGAAAAAGATATTCCTACCTAATAGCAATACCACTCGCCCATCAAAGTCCATCGTTAGAAATTCAATTTTTGATACTCTCCAAAATGAGATATACAACACCACTTTTATCGAACTTTTCGCCGGTAGCGGTTCGGTAGGGTTTGAGGCGATTAGTCGAGGTAGCTCTGAACTCTATCTATTGGAAATCGATGAGGTGGCGATTAGAACACTATATAAAAATAGGAAACTATTTCCAGATGAGAAGATAGAAATTATTGAAGGGGATTCATTCAAGAATATAGAAACTCTACTATCCAAATTATCCAATAGAACCATTCTATATATAGACCCCCCTTTTTCAATCCGTCAAGGTATGGAAAATATCTACTCTCGAATATATGAAGTTATAGAAAAGGTTTCAGACTATCCAAATATCCAACAGGTGATATTAGAACATATTTCCAAAGAGAAGCCACCTCATCAAATTGGAAAATTCCAACTCTACAAAAGTCGCAAATTTGGAAAAACTACAATTTCATACTATATACAAGATACTATTTAGATAGCTTTGACTGTTCAGATTTCTATTTTTCTTATAGGCAATATCGAAAGCAGTTCCGTGTCCAACTGAAACCCTAACTATTGGTAGATTTACAGAGATATTTATCACATCTTGAAAGTAGAGGGCTTTAAGGGGTGCTAGTCCTTGGTCGTGATAGATAGCCACATATAGACTATATTTTTTCCTCATGTATGGAGTGAAAGCAATATCTGGAACGATAGGAGGGGTAAATATCTCCTTGCCAATCTCTCTATTTGCCTTCTCAACCCCTGCGATAATCTCAACCTCATCGCTCCCCAAAACTCCATTATCCCCAGCATGTGGATTTAGTCCCAAAACTGCTACTTTTTCATAGTCTGGAAAATTACGATAGAGATTTATAAGAAATTTATATATCTTCTCTCTTTCGACAAATTTAGGAACTTCACTATATGGAATATGTTCAGTAAATAGGGCTACATAGAGAGAGGGAACACCCATAACCATAATTGCATCTCTTTGAAATATATCCCTCAAACTATCAGTATGTCCCTTATATGGAACTCCTGCGAGATGCCAAGCCTCCTTATTGATAGGCAGAGTTAGGAGAGCCTCAACCTCTTTACAAATAGCCATATCAACTCCATAACGGAAAGAGAGATAAGAATATTTTCCACTCTCTTTGGAGACTTTGCCGGGTTGAATAGAAAAATATTCAGAGAATTTCGGAACAGTTGGGAAATCTTTTGGAATGTCGAGTTCCAAAAGTTCCGCCCCCTGTTGAGCCATATCTCTATCGATAATATAGATAGGCTCAATATGTTTAGATATATATCTATGGTTTCTGATGGCGAGTTCTAAACCTATTCCGTTTAGGTCTCCAATGGAGATAGCTACCCTCTTTTTCACTTTCCTTCTCTTTCGCGATACTCTTCATAAGTTCCGCGAAAATCTACAATAGTTCCATCTGGTTTTATCTCTATTACTCTATTTGCAAATGAATCCAATAGCTCCCTATCGTGGCTAACAACTATTACATTACTTGGGAATTGTCTTAAAGCTTCACCGAGTGCAATAATAGATTCCAAATCGAGATGGTTATTAGGTTCATCAAGAATTAGAAAATTACCCTGCTCCAACATCATTTTAGATAACATCAATCTATGTTTTTCCCCACCTGAAACACTCTTTACACTCTTCTCCTGCTCCTCTCCTGAAAATAGCATTCTCCCTAAGCAGTTGCGAACCTCTGATAGGTCTCCTTTCGGGTTGAAACTCTTCAACCAGTTATATAGTGTCTCATCTCCATCTATTAGGTCGGTTGTGTTTTGAGGGAAATAGCTTGGTTGAACGGTAACCCCCCATTTGATTTCCCCAGTTTCAGGTTTGAGTTTTCCCATGATGAGGTTGCAAAGGGTCGATTTTCCAACTCCATTCGCCCCTATCAAAGCTATTTTATCTCCGTGGTTGAATTTCAGAGTCAAATTTTTGAATATCTTTCTATCTGGCTCATACCCAAAGGTTACATTTTCAAAGACTAAAATATCATTTCCAATAGGTCTTTTCATTTTGAAAACAATACTTGGGTCTCTTCTGCTTGAAGGTTTCAATTCCTCTATATTGAGTTTCTCCAACTGCTTTTGCCTCGATGTCGCCTGTTTCGCTTTGGAGGCATTGGCCGAAAATCTTCTAATGAAAGACTCTAACTCCTCTTTCTCTTTCAATTTTCTATTTCTCTCTAACTCCTTCTGCTTAGCCATAAGAGTAGAAGCTATATACCAATCATTATAGTTCCCTGTAAATTCGCGGATAGTTTGGTAGTCCAAATCGAGGATATGGGTAACTACCTCGTTTAAAAAGTGTCTATCGTGAGAGATAACGACCATCGTCCCCTCATGTCTCTTCAATTGGTTCTCTAACCAAGAGATAGCATCTAAATCAAGGTTGTTAGTAGGCTCATCTAAAAAGAGAATATCAGGTTTAGGAAAGAGAACTTGGGCTAAAAGGACTTTGAATTTATCGGCACTTGTTAGAGAACTCATAGGCTCATATAGTTTGCTCGCAGGAATACCCAGCCCCTCTAATATCTTTGTGATATTTACCTCATATTCATAGGTTGGGTCTTCTTCAACTGTAATTACTTCCAATTCAGCCAATCGATTATTGACCTCATCGGTAAATTCACCACTCATATATAGTTTTTCTTTCTCTTTGATAGCATCGTATAATCTTCTATTTCCGTAGAGGACAGCATCAAGAACGGTGAAATCTTCAAAAGCAAATTGGTTTTGTCCGAGAACTCCAACCCTTAAACCACTTTCAATAACTACCTCCCCTTCATAGTCCTCAATTTCACCAGATAGAATTTTGAGAAATGTAGTTTTACCAGCTCCATTAGCTCCAATCAGTCCATATCTCTTATTCCTATCCAATTTCAGATTGATATTTTCAAAAAGCACTCTTTTTCCAAACCGCTTGGTTAGGTTGATAGTCTGTAACATTATTTACCTCATAGTATGGGATAGTTGCCGAATTTTACCAGAGTTAATCTATTGGATATAATTTCTGAAAAAAGCGGAGCAGTTAGTGAAAGATTTGGAAAAAGCCTTTCATGTCGGAGTATTAGGAAATTTTGCAGTAGATGAAAAACAGAATATTAGAAATCCGTTTCCTCTAATTGAAGAAGCTCCAACAGGATTAGTTGTAACCTATGTCCCATTTCAAGATGAACACCACCCTATTTTGAGTAGATTTCCCCTATCTCATTCAAAGATAGCAATACCATCTATCTATGATAATTTACAAGTAGAACCGGAAGTAGTTTTAGATTGTGAAGTGAAGTATTACCATAATAACCTATTGTATATCATTCCCAAACGATTTACTGCATACAATGATGTAACCCTCCACCGATTTTCAACCTCTTCTATTGTGGAAAATAAGAATTGGGGTAGAAACTCTAAGGGGATAGCGAGAGAGTGGATAAATATAGATAGTTTCGACAAAGATGGAAATATTGCAAATTACAATATTGTATCGTTTATTAAAAGAGATGGAGTGATAGAGCAGTATAGCATCGATACCCCTATAAACAAATATCCATATATGTATGAGCAACTACTGGACTGGATAATAGAGGAGATAAAGCGGGATAGAGAATTGCAATCCCCAAACTCTATAAATTCTCTTCTAAAAAGTGCAAAATATCCTAATAGATTTCTTATCAATATTGGAACTACCCAATTTACAGCGATTGGGGAAAAGGCATTCTTAGAGGAGGGAGATGAGGTATTTGTAGTTCTCTACGATAGGAAACTATACCGCCCGGATAGTATTAAAGCCTATCTATTGGCATATAAAACTAGAAAAGTCCATTATGAAGGTATGGTAATTCTTCATCAAACCGCCTATATACCTGAAACAAGGTAAGAGATGTTGGAGAAATTGAAAGAGATTAGAGAATCCCATTGGTTCTCCAACCTGACTACAACTATTATTATCGGCTATGCAATAATATTGGGATTTAAGACTTCTGAAAGTATTGAATATACCTTAGCGGGGTGGTGGTATTACCTAGATTTAGCGGTAACTCTCTATTTTCTATTTGAACTTATAATAAAAATTTCAGTAGATAAGTGGGAATTTTTCAAAAGTGGCTGGAATGTTTTCGATTTTGTAATAGTTGTAGCTACTCTCATTCCAATAGATGAGAGCGATTTTGTAATGGTGGCTCGACTTCTTAGACTTTTCCGAGTTCTCCGCCTCTTTCAATCTCGTCCTGAACTAAAAACTATTATTGACATGCTAATAGGAGCTATACCGTCTATTATAGATATTGTAATCCTTATGTTTATTATCTTCTATGTCTATGGAATTATCGGCAGTTTCCTATTCCACGATTTACCTTCTGGACTTTGGGATAATCTTCTGGTGTCGATGCTTACCCTTTTCCGAATTCTCACTTTTGAAGATTGGACAGATGTTATGTATGAGGCAATGGAGGTAAATCCATACTACTGGATATACTTTGTAACCTTCATTGTAATTACCGCCTTTGTCTTTTTCAACCTCTTTGTAGCTGTTATTATCGATGAAATGGAGAAGATAAAAGACCAAAAAACGGACTCCGTCGCCTCAATGGTTAAAGAGGAGGAGGAGAAATTGGATAGATTGGAGAAGGAGATACAGGATTTGAAATCTATGTTAAAAATTTTGGTCGAAAAGGAATCTAAAAAGTAGGTTTAAATACTCCCCGTTCAATTTTCCATTGGAGGGGCTTTGGATATTTTTTTATCGCCTCTCTTAGGGTAACTCTCTTGATACTTTTGTAGTTCTTTTCAATAAATTTAGTGATGAGGTTGCTGTTCCGTTTAGCAATCTCTCTTAAAACTCGTCCAGTGGCTCTCTGAATTAGAATATCTCTATCTTCTAAAAGATATTGGACTATCTCTAAAACATCATCGAAATTCCTACTATTTTGGATATATGGAATTGTCGAAATTAGGGCAGTTCGGCGAATAAACCTATTTTTTGATTTCGCAAGTTGTAGCAACATCTCCCAATTTCCATTTTCCAATAGAGATTTTCCCAATATCTTTAAAGCTAACATATCTGATAATCTCCAATGGTCGAAAAACTCCAAATATTTTAGAGCAAACTCGCAAACTTCCCCATTTCCACCCTCATATTTTAGAACCAATATGGAGAGACCCAAATATCTATATTCGAAATTTGGATTTTTGAAAAATTTAGCCACCTCATCTAAATCGAGATTGATATATCTATTTGCTAACTTTCTAAGTTCAGCCCCCTTTTTTCCGATAACATTTTTCAAAATAGCCCCTCTCTATTTTTTAAAGTGATATAGATGATTAGGGATAACATTGAGATTAGAAGAGGATAGAAATAGAGATACTCCTTGATATTGTAGGTAATATCTTTCAATTCCCTTTTTTCCAGCTTATCTATCGTATTATAGACCTGCTCTAATTCCTGCTTATTCCGAGCGATAAAAAACTTTCCTCCTGTCTGTTCAGCAATATCGGCTAAGTCGATAGGGTTTATCTCCCCTTGTCGTCCGATGCCGATTGTGTATATTTTGATATTGTGGTTCTTTGCCAACTCTATCGCCTTGTCCCTTGGCAATATTCCAGCGGTGTTTGCTCCATCGGTCAATAAAATAGCGATATTGGAGCTGTTTTCATCATTTTTCAAAAGTGCCACCGTCTGCCCTATTGCATCATAGATAGCGGTTGAGTTTCCGGCTATTCCAATGTGAAGGGTATTGAGTATCTCTCTAAGAATTTTCTTATCAAAAGTTAGAGGAGAGGCGATATAGGCATATTCTCCAAAGACAACTAAACCTATATTGTCGTTTTTCCGCTTTTCGATAAAGTCTCCGACTATCTCCTGAACCACAGCAAATCTATTTTTTCTAAGATTGGAGCTATCGAACCGCCCTAAGCTCATAGATTGACTAGCATCTACCACCATTGCAATATTTAGCCCCTCTTTCGGTTTTTGGGATTGAGTAATGACATAGTAAGGAGAGGCAAGAGCGGTAATCAGGGTAATAATTACCCACCATCTAATATATACCAAGTAGTTTCTATTTTGTAATATGGAGTTTCCGAAAAAATGGACTCGTGGAAAGAGTAGAGCATTTCTCTTCTCTTTACAGAAATAGGAGCATATCAGAAATAGGAGGAGTAGTCCGAAAAACTCTGGATATTCAAAGTGTATATTACTCACTCTCTACCACCTCTAAGAAAATATGGAATTTCGATTTTGTAACCTCATCGATTTCTGGAACATTTGGGCGATATTTGTAATTTTCCAAACTTTGGATTAGTTCCTCCAATAGCTTTCTACTTCTTTCACTTTGTGAAACCTCTCTACCTAGTTGGGTAATAAGATATGCCGACCTTTTAGCATCTTGAAAATCTATATTTTTGAGTTGTGATATTATCTCTTTTTTACGATTTGGACGAGTAAATATTTTTTGAATAGTTTTTATTGTGAAGTATAGAAATATTACAATAGCAACTATTGTAATAGAAAAGTAGATAGGAGAATTATCTGAAATTCTTAGAATAGGTTCAATATCGTTAGGTGGAGAAAGAACCACGATTTATCTCCTTTTTGCGAAATTATATATCAAAGGATAGAAGTTGAGACATTTATCAATAAAGTTCAAAATAATTTTTGCGATAGTATCGATTGTAATTGTGATAGGTATATCTATGGTCTATTTCAATTACAAACAAGCTTATAGTAAGTTGTATAAAAATATTTTAGATAATACTGAAAATATTCAAAAGATATTTTGGAGTTTGACGGAGTCGGAAGCAAAAGGGCTAAATCTGGCTCTGGAAGGTATTCTAAATGACAAGAAAGTCATTGAACTTTTTGAAAAGAAAAAGAGAAGAGAATTGGCAAGCTACCTTGTGCCTCTCTTCAAAAATAGGCTAAAACCGGAATACGGGATAAAGCAGTTCCAATTTCATATACCAAAAGCTACTTCATTTCTTAGAGTTCATAAACCTTCTAAGTTTGGAGATGACCTCTCCTCTTTTCGTAGAACTGTTGTTTTTGTAAATCAGAATATTAAACCTGCAATAGGGATAGAGGTTGGACGGGGTGGTCCCGGTCTAAGGGTTGTATTACCTGTTTTCGGTTCGAAACATCAACATCTAGGTAGTGTAGAGTTTGGAGGTAGTCTCAAATCAATTTTGCAAAGCTTAGCAAAGACATACAATATCAGATATTCCATAGCAATTAAAAAAGATGTTTTCGCCAAAGCGAGAAGATTTCAAGGTAAAAAGACAGATATTAAAAAAGACGATTTAATCTATTACGAATATAGCGATGAAGAGGCTTATAAACTGACAAAAAATTTACATAGTATTAGTGAAAAATTGGTAATAGATGGAGATTTTGCTATCTACTCTTTTCCTATCTACGACTTTTTAGATAATGTGGTTGGATATATCACTATTTTTACGGATATTACGAAAGAACACAATGAGATAGATGATGAGGTTATGAAATCGTCAATATATATACTTGGAACATCAATACTCCTGTCTCTTGTTTTAGTGTTAATATTGAAAATGAACCTAGACCCTCTCAACCAGTTTGTATATGTATTGGATAGTTTGACAGAAGAGGACAAGGGTGGAGATTTGACAAAAAGAATAGAGATAAAAAACTATAATGAAGTGGGGAAAGCGAGTGCCTCTATAAATAGATTTATAGAGCTTACTATGAGATTAATAGATGAGATAAAAAAGCAGTCTGAAACAGCTGTCCATATCACTTCAAAAGTTGAGAGATTTTCAAGGGAGTTGAAAACATCTACTTCAAAGCAGATTACTCTACTAAAACAGATAGAAGATAAATCTGCAAAGGTGAAATCGACTGCTATTAGTTCATCAGATAGGTTGAATGAAGTAACTTCAACAATCTTCAAAGAATCAAAAATGATTTCCAATATATTGGATAATCTTACTGATGTAAAAAATAAGATGATGAAAATCAGTTCAGATGAGTTGGAGCTATCTTCAGATATGGATAAATTATCCAGAGAAGTTCAACAGGTGTATAGCATTACAGAACTTATCGATAGTATAGCTGACCAAACTAATCTATTGGCTCTAAATGCTTCAATAGAGGCAAGTAGAGCGGGTAAGTTTGGTCGAGGTTTCTCTGTTGTAGCCGAAGAGATTCATAAACTTTCAGGAGAGACTCAAAAAGCTTTAAATCAAATAAACGACAAGATAGGACAACTTGTAAGCAGTGTCAAAAGTGTTAGTTCAACTATTTTGACAAACTCCAAAAATATTGAGAATTCTAGTAAAGATATTCAGTCTATCCATAGAGAGGCAAATACATTACTAACCACCTCCTACCAAACTGTTAGACAGGCTGATTCATCTAAAAAAAGCTCTGAATATATTGCAGATATTGTTGAAGAACTTCATGAAGATATTAAAGACCTTTTGGAGATTGCTGAAAAGAATAGCGATGCTTATGATGAACTTTTTGATATTATCCATAATATGTCTAACTCAATGAACCAATTGAAGCATAAAATGGATATGTTCAAAACAGAAGGCAAAGAAGATGAAAAATTACCTGTTGTCAAACTACAATAGATTTGGTATCTACTTCGATAGAGGAGAAGGGGCTACCCTCTTTGATAGAGATGGAAAAAGATATATAGATTTTGCTTCTGGAATAGGGGTCAATAGTATTGGGTATGGAAATAATGAATTTTCCAAAGCTGTATCAGAACAAGTATCTAAACTACTTCACACCTCTAACCTCTTTCGGATAGCTCCACAAGAGGAGTTGGCAGAAAAGATTTCACAACTCTCCAAATACCAGCTATTCTCATTTTTTGCAAACTCAGGGACAGAAGCAAATGAATCGGCTATAAAATTGGTTAGAAAATATGGTAGTAAAACTGGACGATACAAAATAGTTACTCTTGAACACTCTTTTCACGGCAGAACTTACGGCTCTCTATCGGCTACTGGACAGGTCTCCTTGCATGAAAATTTTCAACCTATGTTAGATGGCTTTTCATATGCAAAAGATATAGAAGATATTTACAACCTCATCGATGATAAGACTATTGGAGTAATGGTTGAACTTATTCAAGGTGAAGGAGGGGTCGAGCCTCTTCCAAAAGAGGAGATTCAGAGACTTGCCCAATATCTCAAATCCAAAGATATATTACTAATTGTCGATGAGGTGCAGACGGGAATATATAGAACAGGGGAATTTTTAGCCTCCAACTACTACGAGATAGAACCAGATGTAATTACATTGGCAAAGGGGCTTGGTGGAGGTGTTCCAATAGGTGTAATGGCTACTAAATTGGAAAACGGATTTGAAGCGGGAGACCACGGAAGCACCTTCGGAGGTAATTTTTTGGCTTCTGTTGCAGGGTTGAAGGTAATTGAGATTTTGGAAAAAGAGTATAAAAGTGGAGATTTACAAAAGAGGATAGAACTTTTCGAGAAGAGACTAAATCAGTTGGTGGAAAAGTTTCCTATATATACCTCTCTCCATGGAATAGGTTTAATGAGGGGGTTGAGTATTGGTAAGGGGTTCGAACTCTCTACAATTGTGGAAAAGGGTTTAGAACATGGAGTTATTCTCCTGAAATCTGGTAGAAATCGATTAAGATTTCTGCCCCCTTTGACTATTTCACTTAATGAAATTGAAGAAGGCTTTTTCAAAATAGAAAAACTATCTAAGGAGATATTAGACAAACATGGAAAATAGATATATAAATGAAAAATGTGCCGTCGTTGGAGTTTTCAACCACGAAAATGCTTCACAATTAGCCTATTTCTCCCTATTTAGTATGCAACATAGAGGGCAGGAGGCAGCGGGGATTAGTAGCTCCGATGGTCATAAGATGCATACTATAAAAGATAGGGGATTGGTTACCCAAGTTTTTAACGAGCAGAATATATCTACCTTAGTTGGAGATATTGCAATAGGACATACTCGCTATTCAACTGCTGGGGACGATTCTATCCTTGATGCTCAGCCTGTATATGCTCGTTTCGACCTTGGAGAGATGGCGATAGTCCATAATGGAAACTTCACCAATGCTAAACAGGTCAGAAGACGACTAATAGAGAAAGGGGCTATTTTCCAAACCTACATGGATACTGAAAACCTTATCCACCTCATCGCTAAGAGTGATAAAAAGGAACTTTTAGAGAGGATAATAGATGGAGTGAAAAAGGTTGAAGGGGCTTACTCTCTGATTTTCTCAAACCCAAATCAGATGTTTGCAGTGAGAGACCCTAACGGATTTCGACCTCTATCGCTCGGACGAATTACAAACAGCAAAGGAGAAGATGGATATATAGTGGCTAGTGAGACTTGTGCATTTGATTTAGTAGGGGCTAAATTCATTCGGGATATTCGACCGGGTGAATTGGTAGTTTTTGAAAAGGGAAAAGCTCCAAAATCAATCCAGATATTTGAACCAACACCGCACTACTGCATATTTGAATATATCTACTTCTCTCGTCCTGATAGTAGTGTATTTGGAAAGAATGTATATAAGTTGAGAAAAGAGATGGGGCGAACTCTTGCCAAAGAGTCGCCAGTCGAGGCTGATATGGTTATTCCAGTTCCTGATGGAGGAGTGCCGTCGGCTTTGGGATATTCAGAAGAGAGCGGGATACCTTTTAACATGGCGATAGTTCGAAACCACTACATTGGTAGAACCTTTATAGAACCTACTCAAAAAATTCGAGATTTAAAAGTAAAGATGAAACTTTCAGCTATGAGCGATGTAATTTCGGGTAAAAGGGTTATTGTCATAGATGACTCCATAGTTCGAGGGACTACCAGTCGCCAAATTGTTAGAATGTTGAAGGAGGCAGGGGCGAAAGAGGTTCATATGCGGATTAGTTCCCCTCCAACTACCCACCCGTGCTACTATGGAGTAGATACCCCAGAACAAGACAAGCTAATAGCATCTAAATATGATACAGCCCAAATTGCTAACTATATTGAAGCCGATTCCCTTGCTTATCTCTCTATTGATGGTCTCCTTGATAGTGTCGGTAGAGATTTGAATTACTGCACTGCATGTTTTGATGGTAACTATATAGTCCCTCCTGTTGATGCAAATTAGGAAAGTAAATTTCTCTAAATTTTCCAGTATTCGAATTGGGGGAGAGAAGGAGGTATATATTATCAATTCACCCGATGAGGTGGATAGGTTACCTCCTGATACCAAAATAGTTGGAGGGGCTAATAATCTGCTTATCTCCCCGAGTTCTAAAATCCCTTTGGGACAGCTTTCGAAAAATTTCGACTATATCAAGATATCCCCTCCTTACCTCCACATTGGAGGGGCTACCCCAAACGGAAAGATTTTCAACTTCACCAAATATCACAATATAGCAGGGTTTGAGTTTTTCCAACACCTCCCCTCAACTCTTGGAGGAGCGATAAAGATGAATGCAGGGTTAAAAGAGTATGAGATATTCAATAATTTGGTAGCTATCCGAACAGAGAGGGGGTGGATTGATAAGGAGAATATTGAATATTCCTACCGTTCTACCAATATTGAAGGGGTAATATTTGAAGCAAAATTCAAACTTATTCAGGGTTTTCAATCCCATTTGGTATCTATATTTCAGACTATGAGAAGTAACCAACCGAAAGAACCTAGCCTAGGTAGCACCTTCAAAAACCCTAAGGAGGCACCAGCTGGAAAGCTTTTGGAACAAGTCAAGTTAAAAGGGTTCAGGGTTGGAAATATGGCTTTTTCTTTAAAACATGCAAATTTTTTAATAAATTTAGGTGGCGGTAAATTTTCAGAAGCAGTAGAGCTTATAGAGATTGCAGAAAAAAGGGTATTGGAAGAATTTGGGATAGAGTTGGAGAGAGAGATAGAGATTATCTATTGATATTTTTTTAGTTCAAAATCTGCCACTATTATCTTTTTTGTTCGAGTTGGTTATATATCTTCTATATCAAGGTTTTCAATTAGTGTTTTGAACTCTTCAAAATCTGTAATTAGTTTATATTTGAGAGCAAAAATTAGGTATCGTTCAACCCTATCCCTCTTTTCCTGAATTTGTGCATGGTGTTCTTTTTCGTTATAGCCTTT
>DTUW01000095.1 GCA_012963895.1 Campylobacterales bacterium
GACATCTAATCCGATTTCCTCTTGGAATTTGATAGTTTTTGCTATTTCCTCTTTTATGAATTTAGTATATTCCTCCTCTGAAATGTTTCCATTTCTGTAATCCCTTCTCATCTTTCGAACTTCGGCAGTTTGTGGGAAACTTCCGATAGTTGTTGTAGCAAGTGGAGGATATCCAAATTTTTCATGCTGTTTAACAATTCTTTCAGAGAATGGAGTTCTAGGAACAAATTTGAAATTTGCTACTCTCTCTCTAACTGCTGGGTCTTTTACCCTTGTCGAATTTCTTCTACTTTCGTTAGCTTTTCTATTTTTCTCCAATAGCTCTTTTTCTCTCTCCGATAGCTCTTTTTCAAAAAATATCTTATTTATCAAATTCACCTCATCGAGTTTCTCAACAGCATAAGAGAGCCACGACTTGATTTCACTATCCATCTTCTCCTCATATTTGAGGGTATATGGAACATGGAGAAGAGATGAAGAGGTTCCAACTCTGATTTTCTCTTTTGGAACGATTTTCGAAATTTCTTGAAGGGTGGCTACCGACTTATCAATATCATTTACCCAAATATTTCTACCATCGACAATCCCAGCTAATAGGACTTTTCCAGAGTTGGCGATAGCTTCTAAACTTTCGAAATTCTTTTTTCCATAAACAAAGTCGAGAGCAATAGCGGTAATAGGTGTATTGACAAGAACCTTAGTAGCCTCTACCGAATGTTCAAAGTAGGTAGCAACGATAATTTTCACATTTGGAGCAATAGTTGCCAATTTGTCATAAGCTATCTTCAATAGGGATAGCTCTTCCGCTCCAATAGAGGTTACAAAAATAGGTTCTTCAAATTGGATAACAACCTTTTCAGGATTCAATTTTGCAAGTTCAGATACAAGTTGTTCATATAGAGGCAAATATTTGTCAAATAGCTTCAATGTATCTTTTTCAACATCAACCCGCTTGGAGAGTTTCAAAAATGTAACTATCCCGATGAGGTTGATTTTCAATTGAACTCCAAATTTTTCAGCTTCTCTGTATTCAGATACGATTTTGGAGGTATCGAGTTGTAAATTATCGTTTTCTGAAAGTTCAGGCACTATATAGTGGTAGTTGGTATTAAACCACTTAGTCATCTCCATAGCAGTATGGGTTTTATCCCCTCTCGCCATTGCAAAATATCTATCCATCTTGTCGGAAATATCTTGGAATCTACTTGGGATAGCACCGAGAAGAAACATAGTATCAAGCACAATATCATAGTAAGAGAAATCATTTACAGGAAGACAATCTATTCCTGCATCTTTTTGATATTGCCAATGGCGATTTCTCAACTCTTTTGCTGTCGCTTCAAGTTCTGATAAAGGAATTTCACCTCTCCAATACTTTTCAAGAGCAAATTTCAGCTCTCTCTTCTCTCCAATTCGAGGAAATCCTAAAATATAGCTTTTCATCTATACCCTTTCTAATATTTAGAAATGTGTGAAATTCTATCGAAGTTTATATATTAGCAATAGTGATATAATACTTTTCTTCAAATTCAAGAGAGTTCAAAAATAGCGATGTTTAGCAGATTTAGAAGATTACGAATAAATGAAAAATTACGGAATTTGGTTCAAGAGAACCATATCAGATTGGACGATTTTATTT
>DTUW01000096.1 GCA_012963895.1 Campylobacterales bacterium
CACAACAATATGGTAGAGCTGATGGAGAAAAATTTGGATAGAAGAATATCCCAATATTCTAAACTGGTTTGGAGAGATAGGGCTATTTGGGGAGCTATTGCAAGTGGTCTATTGGGTGCTGTTTTCTACGATATATACAATTTGATATAGATGAACTTAGAGCAACTATTAGCCTACTCCAACTATAATAAAGCTTCTGATTTACATCTTGTCCATAACAACCCTCCCCAAATTCGGATTGATGGCTCTCTTGTCCCTGTAAAATATAAGAGCCTTACAGGTAAAGAGATAGAGGAGCTGATATTTCCCCATCTTTCAGATAGCGAGATAGAGAAATTCCAAAAAGAGTTGGAACTAGATACAGCCCTGAACTTTCCAAAGGTTGGGCGGTTTCGGGTAAATGTATATAAAACGATGGGGGAAACGGCGGTAGCATTTAGAACTATTCCAACTGTTGTCCCTTCACTGGACGAGTTGAAAGCTCCTCCAATCTTCAAGGAACTTATAAAAGCTGAAAAAGGGCTAATTTTGGTAACTGGTGCCACTGGTAGCGGAAAATCTACCACCATTTCAGCGATGATAAATGAGATAAATGAAAACTACAATAAACATATTATGACGATTGAAGACCCAATAGAATTTGTCCATAAGAGTAAAAAATCCCTAATCTCCCATCGCAATATTGGAAACGATACTAAAAGTTTTGCAACAGCTCTAAAATATGCCCTCCGTCAAGACCCAGATGTAATATTGATAGGAGAGATGAGGGATAGAGAGACTATCGGCTCAGCCCTAACAATCGCAGAAACTGGACATCTTGTATTTGGAACTCTCCACACCAATTCAGCCCCTCAGAGTATAAATCGTATTATTGATGTCTTTGAGAGTGGAAAACAGAACCAAATCAGAACACAACTATCAGCTACCCTAATAGCGGTCATATCTCAGGTTCTAATTCCTAAGAAGGGAGGAGGGCGAAAGGCTATTTTTGAGATACTTATCAACAATAGTGCAATTGCCAATCTGATTCGTGAAAACAAAACCCACCAAATCTATTCCCAAATGCAGACCAACCAGAGTGAAACAGGCATGAGAACCCAAACCCAAGAGTTGATAAAAGCTATCAAAAGTGGAGAGATAGAGATTAGCCAAGCTCTGAAATTTTCAAACAATAGAGAAGAACTCCAAAGGAACTTAGGTAGATGAACATAGATTTATCCCAACTTTTCAACGGTAGAGAGTTGAAAGATGAGACACCACCCCAACCCCCTTCCACCTCATCGCAATTTTTACATTTCCGAATAGAGAAACGGCGAGGAAAATATGTAACTCTTGTAGGCACTTTTCAAGGAGATACAAAAGAGCTATTGAAATCTCTAAAAAAAGAACTTGCAACGGGTGGAACTATTCGCGGGGAATATTTAGAATTTCAGGGAGATATTAGAGATAGGTTGAAAACAGCTTTGCAAAAAAGAGGTTTCAAATTTCGTAAATGATAGACCTTTCTGATGTTGAAAAGAGACTATTAGAACGATTTCCTAACGGATTTATACCACTTTCAAAACTACCACCCCCCTCAAATTTGAAAGACTCCACAAAAGCATCAAAAAGGGTAGTTCAAGCAATTGAGAGAGGAGAGAGAATTACGATAATTGGGGATTACGATGTAGATGGAGTTATCTCTTCTGCTATCGCTTATCTCTTCTTTCACAAACTTGGTATAGATGTGGAAATTGTTATTCCAAACAGATTCAAAGATGGTTATGGAGTTACTCCTAAACTATTAGAACGGATAGATTGTGATTTGGTTATCACAGTTGATAATGGAATTCATGCTCACAATTCAGCTCGGATATTGAAAGAGAGAGGGATAGACCTCATCATAACCGACCACCACAACCCTTCTGATACCTTGCCAGAAGCATTTGCGATAGTAAATCCTAAACAGTCCGATTGTCCATATCCATACAAAGATATTTGCGGGGCAACTGTGATTTGGCTTCTACTTGGAGAGTTGAAACGGTTGCTAAATGTAGATATTGATATGATGGAGTTTATAGATTTGGTAGCTATTGCTACGATAGCCGATGTGATGCCTATCACCAACCTCAACCATACCATTGTAAAGGTTGGGCTGGAATACTTTTCTAAAAACGAAAGGGTAAGCAACCAGATACTAATCCAAGAGCTATTTAGTAATCAGACCATTACAGCTGAGGATATAGCTTTTCAAGTAGCTCCCCGTTTGAATAGCAGTGGTAGGATTGACGATGCTATCCACTCTTTCAACTTTCTTATTTCAGACAACTATATAGAAGCCTCCTACCTCTATTCTGTAATAGATAGGTTCAACCAGACTAGAAAAGAGATAGAAAAGAGCATATATCAAGATATAGTCGATGAGGTGGATAACTCCAAACCTATTCTAATAATTAGAGGTGAAGAGTTTCATGAAGGGGTAATAGGTATCGTAGCAAGTCGATTAGTAGCAAAGTTCCAGAAACCTGTTATTCTCTTTTCACAAAGTGGAGAGATATTGAAGGGGAGTGGTAGGAGTATCGGCAATATAGATATTTTCTACCTCCTTCAATCGGCTTCAAATCTACTACTAAAATGGGGTGGTCATAAGATGGCAGGGGGGCTTTCTCTCCATGTTTCCAATTTCGAAAAGTTTCGAGAGGTTGTATATAGGGCTATGGAGAGGTATTCACCAAAAGACTTTTTAGAGAAAAGTAATATTTTTGGAGAGTTGAGAATAGATAATCTCAATTTCGACCTATATAGACTTTTGCATAGGTTTGAACCCTTTGGAGAAGGAAATGAAAAACCTATCTTCGAACTCAGAAACGGGATAGTTGTTCAGTCTCAGAAAATAGGCAAAAGTGGAGAATATCAGAAATTGGTTATAGAAAAAGAGGGTATATATGTAGAGGTGCTGATTTTCCAAGACATGGAGACTATACCAGTTGGCAAATCTATATCATTTCTCTACCGCCCCCACTTCTCAACTTTTCGAGGAACTTTCAAAATTCAAGCACTTTTAGAAGAGTTGATATAGCTATCTTTTACGAAAACTGATAGCCTCCTTGATATGTCTCTCATTCACAATCTCAGAACCTTCTAAATCGGCAATAGTTCTTGCTACCTTTTTGATTTTATTAATTCCCCTGAACGAAAGCCCAAAGCTATTAGAAGCCATTTTCAATATTTCCAATCCTCTATCGTCTATTTTGATAAACTCCTCTATCTCTATATCACTCAATCGACCATTGAGGTTCTTCTGCCCCCTCTCCATTTGCATTCTGAAAGCTTTGAGAACAGAGTTGAACATCTCTTGCGATGAGGTGGTAGGTTGGTCGTTGATGTTGGTTTCACTCATTGGAACATATATATCTATCCTATCCCAAAAGGGTTCGGAAAGGGTATTTTTATATCTCTGAATTTCACCATCTGAACATCTACATGAATGTTTTTGGCTCATAAGGTAGCCACAAGGACAGGGGTTCATCGCTCCAACAAATAGAAAATTTGCAGGATATTCAATTTTGTTTTGAACCCTTGAAACTAAGATTTTGTAATCTTGAAGAGGTTCGCGGAGAGCTTCCAATATCTGTTTAGAGAAGTGGGGTAGTTCGTCAAAGAAGAGAATTCCGGAGTCGGCTAATGAGACCTCTCCAATCTTTGGGTTTCTAGTTCCGCCTCCAAATATGCTCCCTCGACTAGCGGTATGGTGAGGGGAGCGAAAAGGGCGGAGGGGTTGAAAAGTTGGTTCATTTCCATCGAGAGCCTCAAACTTAGCTATATTCAATAGCTCCTGTTCAGTAACGGGAGGGAGGATATACCTAAGTCGTTTAGCTATCATACTCTTTCCACTACCCGGCGACCCTTCAAAGATAATATTATGCATTCCACTCGCCGAAATCAAAGCCCCTCTAAGTGCAAATTTTTGACCTTTGACATCTTTGAAATCCAATTCAAACCTATTGGAATAGAAATAGGAGATACCACCTATCTGAATAGAGTTTAGTTCAACTCTTTTACTCTCTCTCTTTGGAATAGAGACAATACCCCTGAGAAAATCTATCGCCTCTCCAAGAGTTTCAACCCCGTATATCTCCAAATCTGGTATTTTTTCGATTTTGTCTAAACTCTCTTTGGGAACTAAGACTTTTCTAATTACCCCCTGTTTTTTGAGGGATAAGATAGTTGGAAATATCACTTTTGTATCTTTGATAGCTCCATCTAATCCCAACTCTCCAAAGATATACCAATCTGATAAATCCACCTCATCATCTCTAAATAGAGCTACTAAAAGAGCAATAGATAAATCGAAATGGGAACCGCTCTTTTTTATATCTGATGGAGAGAGGTTGATAGTGATAATTTGTGGTGGAAATCTGAACCCGCTACTAATTAGGGCTGATTTTATCCTCTCTTTCGATTCTTGGATTGCACTCGAAGCCAATCCAACGATATTGATTTTTGGAACTCCTCTAATGAAATTTACTTCTACATTGACTTCTACCGCTTCAAGACCGTTGAGGGTGGCACATCTACTACTTTTCATCTTCTATCCTATTTGATAAGAGTTTCTAAATGTTGGAATGCGAGAAAATATTCCCTTTTAAATACCAACATCATTCCACCAAGAACAGCGATAAGGACGACGAAACCTATCCCTATCTTTATCGGATACCCAATTACAAGTAAGTTGAATTGGGGCATTGTTTTCATCAACATTCCAAACATAATATCGCTTAATAGTGATAGAGCTACAATAGGAAAAGAGATAGACAACCCCATCACAAACATATTTTTAAATGCCTTTATCAGATATTGAACCTGATTATCACTCAATACAAATCCCCCAAGAGGAAGGGAATTTAGGGAATTGTGAATAAATACTAACATTAGATGATGTCCATCAAAAGAGAGAAGAGTTAGGAGGGCTAACATATTTAGGAATTGGCTTATCATCGGCATCGATATACCCGATTGATAGTCGAAAACTGTCGCCATTGAAAAACCCATAATTAGGGATATATGTTCCCCAGCTAACATTAGCAGATATAGAGTGATACTAAGAGTTAGACCTACAAACATTGAGAAGACCATTTCAGAGAGAATAGCCATGCCGATAGATAGCCAACTATTTAGATGAGGTGGTTCAACCTCAAAGTAAAAGATTATAGAGAGATAGAGGGCAAAGGTGGCTTTATAGACCATCGGAACACTCATATTATTAAAAAGAGGTAGAAAGGCTAAGAGGAAAGAGATTCGAATAAATAGGAGGAGAAAACTAATAGCCTGTTCTTCATGGAAATAGTTGAGAATATCCATTTAGCTGGTAAATTTGGAGGGTTGAATATTGGATATATCGTGTTCTACTCTATTTACCTCTTCTATATATGTTTGAGGTTCTCCGAGTGGTTGCTGGATAGGACTATTCGCCTCTTTGCTCGTCATTAGCACCATTCCAATTCCAAAAGAGAGAGCTAACATTGAGCTACCTCCATAGCTAAGAAATGGAACAGGTATCCCCTTCATAGGAATTAGAGAGGTGGCTCCGTAGGTATTGATTAGAAGAGTTACCCCGATAGACACAGCAATCCCTATATTGAACAGAAAAAAGACTCGTCTAGGGCTTCTATTTGCTATTTTTAGAATTCTTTGAATTAGGATAGTAAATAGGGTGAATATTACAATAATGGCAAATAGTCCCAACTCTTCGGCTATTCCTTCTAATACAAAATCGGTATGGACTTCTGAGAGAAAACCATATTTGAAAATTCCATTACCCAATCCTACTCCCCAAAATCCTCCGTGAGAGACTGCACCCAATGCCTGTTGGACTTGGTAGGGTTCTGTTCCGCTTGTCTCTCCTGTAACTTTTACCATCCAGTCAGGTAACCAGTTCCGAACCACAATCCACCAACTCGCTATTCTCTCTATTCTATGTCCAAAAGTAACAATAAGCCCTATAAATACAATAGTAAGACTAATAACAATTTTGAAGATAAAACTACCACTACCCCCTGCAAGATAGGTAAGAATAATTAGAGCCGTTCCGAGAACTACCGATTGCCCCAAGTCCTTTTGGATTACCGTGATAAATAGAACCGAAATCAGATAGACCACAAAATAGGGAAAGAAGATTTTGAATTCACTAACAAATCTATATTGGTAATGAATATCAACTTTTCGCGACATGCTCCACGAAATGAAATAGATAAAACCTATCTTGAAAAATTCAACAGGAGCGATTGAAAATATTCCAAATATAGAAATCCACCTAGAAGCTCCCCCGATTTCTGGAACAATTGAACGGGGTAGAAAATTCATAATTATCATTAAAAATAGACCACCGAGAAATAGGGTCATTCCTATCCGGTGCATCCACTTATCTGGTTCAAGCCGTGATATACTCCACATAGTAAAAATTGATGCAATGGCAAAAACCATCTGTTTTAAGACATAACTAAACTCCCCTGTATGGAATCTAACCATAAGGTATGAGCTTAGAGAGTAGGAGAAAACTACCCCTATTGTCAATAGAATTACAACTATTTTGAATATCAACCTATCGGCCATTACACCACCAGAATTCTGAAATTTTCAAATTATTTTATCATTTTGTATTTTG
>DTUW01000097.1 GCA_012963895.1 Campylobacterales bacterium
CTCGCCCCTTTTGAGACACTATTACTCCATCATCTACGAATAAATCTACCAATCCGACAGCTTGACTTAATAGTCCCCCCGGATTGCTTCTCAAATCCAAAATTAACCCTTTTCTATCTTTGTGTTCTTCTAATGCTTTTTTCACCTCTGAAACAACTTTTTTATCAAAACTGGAAATTCTGATATAGAGCAAATCGTTATCTATCGTTTTTACAAAAACGGAATCTATTTTGATAATGTCTCTAACGATATGGACTTTAAAAGGTTTAGACTCCCCTTTTCTAACAATGGTCAATTCAATATCTGTCCCCGGTTTCCCTCTCATTAGAGAGACCGCCTCGTCCAATGTCATATCCAAAGTAGATTTGTCATCTATTTTGAGAATAATATCTCCAGCTTTTAAACCAGCCCTATATGCTGGGGTATCATCGATAGGGGCGATAACGGTTAGGGCTTTATCCCTAATCCCCACTGTAATTCCAAGCCCTCCAAATTCTCCATCTGTCTGAATTTTGAACTCTTTATAACTCTTTTCAGAAAAGTAGGAAGAGTGGGCATCGAGTTGGCTCATCAGCCCCTCTATTGCTCTGTTTGTAATATCTGTATAGTTCAACTCATCTACATAGTTGTTTTCAACAACAGTTAAAACATTTGCCAATTTTCTGATTGCTCTAATTCGCTCAGTAGAGCTATCTATATTACTTCTCTCCTTAGCTGAAAGTGGAATAGTTGAAAAGGAGTAGAAAAATAGAAGTGTTGAAAGAAATCCTAATATGAAAAATCTATTATTCATATCTTCACCTTGCAATATGAGATTTACGAAGATTGCGAAATTCTAACATGCTGTTCTCTAAGTTGTCCGCAGGCTGCCGATATATCCATTCCTCTTGATGCTCGAATAGTGGCTAATAGCCCTTTGCTATTTAGATAACTTGCAAACTTCTCCATATCCTCCTCGTTCGGTCTCTCATAGATAGAACCGGGATAAGGATTGAAATAGATGAGGTTGATTTTTGCCTTTATCCCTTGAAGCAGTTTTATAAGCTTTTTTGCATCTTTTAAGGAATCATTTACCCCTTTTATCATCAAATACTCAAACATAACCCGCTTACGAGTATCATAGGGATACCGTTTGATAGCTTCAATAATGGATTGGATATTGAAAGCTCTGTTCATTGGAATTAGTTCATTTCGCACCTCATCATCTACTGCATGGAGAGAGATGGCGATATTGACACCAAGTCCCAATATTCCCAATTTATCTATTTTAGGAGCAATACCACTTGTAGAGACTGTTTGCCTCTTTGGAGAGATAGATAGACCATTCTGGTTGGCTATTATCTTGATAGCCTGAACCAGATTATCCAAATTGTCTAAGGGTTCGCCCATTCCCATATAGACAATATTGGTTTTTCGATTGTGTTCCAAATTTATATCTCTTTTGATTGCAACCACCTGCTCCACTATCTCTCCTGCGGTTAGGTCGCGAACAAACCCCCCTTTTGCTGTTAAACAGAAGGAACAACCAACCTTGCAACCAACCTGAGTGGAGAGGCAGATAGTCCATCGTGCCTGTTGGAGAATATCTCCATTTTTATCTATCTTCTCATCTCTCATCTTGATAAGAACGGTTTCAACACTTCTACCATCTTGAAGACGAAAAAGATATTTGATAGTTCCATCAGAAGCCACTTGACGATTTATTATCTCCATTGAAGAGATGTAATATTTTTCTGATAGCTCTTGTCGTAACTCTTTGGAGATATTGGACATCTCTTGAAAATCGGTGATATATTTTTGATATATCCAGCCATATATTTGCTTAGCTTGAAATTTCTTAGGAACTAGATTTTCCAACTCCTCCAAAGTGAAATCCATAATATGTTTTTTCAACTTCTATCCTAATCTATCTTTTTATTGTCCATTTTATAGACATATGCTAAAACTTCGGCAACGGCTTGAAAGAATTCATCAGGGATAAATTCATCAACCTCAACAGCTTTATATAAACTTCTAGCTAATGGAGGATTTGGAACTATTCTAATATTGTGTTCAGCTGCTATTTTTCGAATTTGAAAAGCCATATTATCTACTCCTTTTGCAACTACTCGCGGGACAGGGTCTCTCTCTTTGTCATATCTCAAAGCCACTGAATAGTGGGTCGGGTTTGTAATGACAACATCAGCAGAAGGGATTTCCGACATCATTCGCCGTTGGGACATCTGCATTTGGAGCTGTCTTATCTTCTGTTTAATTAGTGGGTCTCCCTCCATATTTTTATATTCATCTTTTATCTCCTGTTTGCTCATTTTGAGGCTATTAAAATATTGCTTTCTCACAATAAGAAGGTCGATAATTCCAAATATTGCAGTAACCAATAGCATTACAAAAGCGATAACTATTATCTTTTCCATCAACCAACTCATCTGTTGATAGAGAGGAAACATTACGACGGTTGGAAGTTCTTGAATAAATTGCCAAAAGAAGTAGAAACCTACCCCAAAAGTTGTAAATGATTTCAGGGTAATCTTTGCCCCTTCTATCGCTTTCTTTATGGAAAAGAGATTTCCCAATCCTTTTATTGGGTCAATTTTTTTCAAATCTGGTTGGAGGGGTTTAGTGGTGAATATGAAGCCGAATTGAAAGAAAGCAGCTAAGATACCAGCAATAGCCACAGGAATGGCAAAAAGGATAGCAGTGATTGAAAATACTCGAAATATGGAGAGAGATATAGCTACTATATTTTCTCTATTTACATCTGAATGGTCGAGTTGGAGAATATAATTGAAAAGTCTAAAAAACTCATCTCTCATCAAATAGAGAAGAGCGAGGAGGGTTAAAGATGCAACAAAAAGAGCAAAAAGACCCGAAAAGTCCTGGCTTTTAGGAACATTACCATCTTTCCGGGCATCTTCTATTTTCTTGGGGGTGGGTTCTTCTGTCTTTTCTTGGTCGTCAGCCATAATAGACGGCTATTCTAACTATCTCCTAATTAGAGTTGTCTAACATTGAATACAGCAAGTAGGTTCAACTCATTCAATAGGTCATATAGATGCTTATTTCCTACAAGAACTGTAAGATTGACACCATCTTTCTTAATTACTTTTAGGAAAATACCTATTACAGATGAGGTGATGGAGATAGAATCTACAATTTTGATTGTGATACTTGTATTTCCATTCGCAATAGCTGCTTGTAGGTGTCCCTGAATTTCAGTGTAATCTGAAACACTCTTAATATTCCCGTGGATTGTGATGACATTTTCATCTCTTGTAATTTGCATATCCTGCTCCTTTCTAAGATTTATAAAACTTTTTTTCCAAAGAGAACACTATTCCCGACTTCATTATACATAATGAAATCAAAATCATTATCACTCATCAGAATACCGCGACCGTGAAATCTTTCGGTATCTTCATCGAGCAAAATTTTCAGTATATTGGTATCGAAGCCTTTTCCCTCATCTTCAATATTGACAACCAATACACCATCAACTAAATAGTATTTTACCACAATATTTCTATTTTGAAACTCTTTTTCAGCATTTCGGAGATATTCCATATATTCTCCATTCTCCATAAGTTGTTGTTTTTTGCTAGCATTTATGTTTAAGTTTCCATGTTCATATGCATTCATAATAAGCTCGTTAAAACTAGATTCCAGTTTCATCTTTTGAATTAAATCCAACTCAAACTCATTTAATATCTTGCCAAAGTCCTCTAAGGCCTTGTCAATTGATTCCATAGTTGATGAATATGTAAAGGTCTTTAATAAATTATTTCTCAAATCCATCTTTTCAAAGTAGAGAATAGTTGTATCGTCCTCTTGTTCTTTCACTCTATCTAAAAATAGCTTCATAAATTCATTTTTAGAGGTAGAGTTCATAAAATCCTCTTGGATATATTTGAGGTATTGCATCTCATCTTTTGTAGTATTTTCAGTCAATCCATCGCTATATAACATGACTTTTGTAATATCGGAGGTATCAATTCTATTTATTACAAATTCATCGTTATATGTATTTATTGGCAGATTAGTCGTGCTGAGCTTTTTCACCTCTCCCGATTTTGTTACTCCTAAAACAGGGGGCATAGAGAAATTTGCTATCTCCATAGCATCATTTTTAATATCAAAAATACCGAAAACAGCTGATATTATTTCTTCTTCCAATAGCTCAAATTGAACAAAATCTATATATTTCTCTATTGTCTTTCTAAAATCGAAATTCTCTTTGTTTCTTTCAAAGTAGTAGTTTATAAATGAGGCAGAAATTAGGGTAGATACAGAGGCTGATATTCCTTTACCCATCGCATCTATAATAAAAAAGAACAGTTTTTTCCTGCCATTCTTCTCAAAAGAATGGATAGAGTAAGTATCTCCTGATAGTATATCTTTTGGTTTATAGTAGTGGTCGATTAGGATAAAGTATCCATCATCTATATCTATTCTTCTTTTGTATAGGTCGTTTTGGATAATATTGAGTTGTTTTTTAAATGCTTCGTTCTGTTGGAAATCTGCATAAGCATTTTTATATTTCAGAATTTCTAATTCCTGTTCTCTGTTTTTTTGAATCAAATCCTCTACAATCACCTTTTGGATTGCATTTTCAATAGCCTCAACTATATTTTCATACTTGATAGGTTTTTCAATAAAGTTGGTTACATTTAGATTTATTGCATCTATTAGGTCGTTATGTTCTTTCGTTGCAGTTACTAAGATAATAGGAATTTTCTTATCTATCTCTCGAATGTGGCGAATCATTTCGATTCCACTCATCTTAGGCATAGATTGGTCAGTGATGATGAGGTTGATATCTGTTCTATTCTCTTTGAAGATTTGGAGAGCCTCGTTTCCATCTGAGGCTTCATATACTTTTTTAAATACTTTATCGAAAAAAAAATGATACATATCGCGGATGTCCTCCGCATCATCTACAAAAAGAAGAGATAGGTTATTAGTCCACTGTTTAAGCTCTTCTATACTTTTAGCCATACAAAACCCTAAATTTTAAATCTATTCAACTCTTGATTCAAACTCTCTGATGATTTCGCCATATTGTTGCTGATTTCGTGAGTGTCGTTAGCCAATTTTCTATTAACCTGAGATGTGTCTAATATATTTTGAATAGTTTCCACTATCTCTCTAACTTTGGTAGCTACAAAGGTATTTTTGGATACAAGTTGTTTAGAAACTTTCAAAGATTTTTTCAATGTATTACCTGTTTCACTTGCCTCATCAATTAAAGTGTTTGCATTTTCAGCAATTTTGCTATTCTCTTCTGATGTTCTATCTGTTTCAGTAGATATTTCGGTAATGCTTTGGGTAATCACATTAGTAGTTGAAGATATTTCAGCTAAGGATTTCTGAGTTCGTTCAGCAAGTTTCCGAATTTCATCAGCAACAACTGCGAAACCTTTTCCATGTTCACCAGCTCTACTAGCTTCAATAGCTGCATTTAAAGCCAATAGGTTTGTTTGGTCTGCTATGTCTCCTATTATGGTTAGAACATTTCTAATTTCCGTTGCCTGTTCAGTTAGAGAATCGACCTTAGTTCTAAGTTCGCTCTGGATAACTGCACTATCTTCAATTAGACCGACAACTACATTGAGTTTGCGAACAAAATGTTCCAATATTGTTTGAGAGCTGGACAAATCCTCTGTAATAACTACTGCTAATTCCTCTATCAAGTCAAGAGTTACCCCGATATCTTTTGCAAGCTCACTAATATTCTCTACATTTGCCTTTTCTGCATTTACATTCATAGACAATTTTTTAGCATTCTCTCGAAGCTTCATACTGGCATCAAAAGCTTGATTACTAACTACTATCGATTTTGCAATACTATATTTGAATGATTTCACCATTCGATTGAATGACTCAACTATCTCACCGACCTCATCATCATGATATGCCTCAGCATCTGTCGATAAATCGCGAGTTTTTGTAATAGTGTCAATTTGGCGACTACTAATTTTGAGAGAGAAGAGAATATCACGAGATAGGAAAAGAATGATTAAAGCAACTAAGATAGATAGAGAAAGGTCTATACTCAACTGAGGAATAGCTTCGTCCCAACCCTTCTTTTGCAACTCTTCAACTTTATATAAACTCATCTGGTAGAGATAGCTATCAATATCTTTCAATAAAGAAATCTTGGCACTGATTGCATCAAACCAGACATTAGGGTCTATTCCAAATCCCCCTTCTCTTGCTTTTGCAATAGCGATACTTCTCATCTTTTCAACTTTGGAAACTGCTGGATTATTATCCACAGAGATATTGTAAAAATCGATAGCATCTTGGTCGGCAATTGAGAGGAAAGAGTTCAAAAATGCCTCCTGTTGAGCAACCAGTGAAATGAATTTTCTATACTGTTTGCCTGTAAATTTGTCATGGACAAATACATTGGTCAAAACAGCCCGTTCCAACCCCGCTCTCTCTTTTATTTGCAAAAAGTTGTAATATGCTGAAAGGGTTTTAGCAATAGTAGCATCTTCGCTAACCTTTGCCGAGATAGAGATAATATTCAATAGAGCTGCATTCAGATTGGTATAGTATTCCACCTCATCGCTTACAGATATAGCGAGTTGTTCTATTTTGTTTCTAATATTGCCT
>DTUW01000098.1 GCA_012963895.1 Campylobacterales bacterium
GTTTTGGAGGAGACTATATCTATTCCAAACTCCTCAAATACCTGAAATAGATAGGCTAATAGTCCATTTTGGTTTTTGGTATGGATAAATATCTTTGCATAGCTATTGGAGTAGTCGTAATTTAGAACAACCTCATCAGCTCCAATTTTTGGAATATCCCTAATCTTCTCTCTCTTTTGTTTTAGAAAAGAGTTTCTAACTATCTCTTCAATATATGGAATATCTTCTATATCTATACTCTCTAAAAAGTCTATTTGGAAATATTTCCCTCCATCGAAAAATTCGAAAATATCGAGTGAAACAACCGATAGGAATTTGGTTTTATTCAGAAGATAGGAAATATCGAAATTACAGATATTTTTTCTAACCACTTTGAGGGATAGGAAATCTCTATTTTCTATTTTGAAATCGAAATTTTCAGTTTTGTATAGCCATTCAGCTATATCCAATAGTTCATCGTTGGAGAATTTGAAAAATGCCAAATTTGAAGCTATTTTCAATATTCTTTTTTGCAAATTACGAGGTAGGTTTTTGAATCTCTCACTATTGGATATTTGTCGTTCTCTCTTCTCTCTTCTCTCTCCCTCTTTTAAAAGTTCCCTATTACCAAATGAGCCTATGCTATTTCTATATAGTTCATTCAAAAGATTCAAACTATACGAATTTAGAGAACCTGCTACACTCTTAGCATCTCCATAAGTTAGAAGGTAGAGCAGTTTCAGATTGGTCTCATCTTTCAATTTGGAATTGAAGCTAAATATCACTTTATCGCTATATATATCCTCGTGATATGCTACTTCACTCATGAGGGTATGGTGTCGGATGAGCAAAACCACCCTCTCCACAATAGAGCAACCTATACCCAACTCATTTAGGAACTGCTTAACTATCTTTGCCCCTACTTTGCGGTGGTCATCTATTCTCCCTTTTCCTACATCGTGAAAGAGTGTAGCAATTTTCAAAATTATCCTCTCCTCTTGTGTAAGGGAGTGATATATGCTTTTTAGCGGTTCAACCTCTATATTTTCTATCTCTTTGAGGGACTTGATAGAGTGAATATCTACCGAATGTTTATGGTATCCATCGAATTGAGGATAAAACATAACTTTTTCAAACGGTCTAAATATCTTATGCAAATGATTGGAGGCTACCAGAAACTCTATCACTGGATATAGATGTTTTCTCTGGAATAGTTTTAGAAACTGATTTCTATCCAACTCTCCAACTGAATCTATCTCAATTAGGATACTTTCTATCTGGGTATCGCTATCTGGAAGAGAGGTGAGAAATTCCACAAGATTTCCAATTTTGTAAGTCCTGTTTTTCTGAACTACTTTACAGACAATCCTATTTGTAAATGAACGGACAACCCAGAGAGATTGGATAAGTTTTTGAGAAAATTGGACATGAGAAGAGATTCCGACCATCTCGCTTAACATAGGAATATCATCTAAAACTATCTTATCCCTCTTCTTCTTGTTGATGAGGTGGAGGGCTGTTCGGACTGATAGGATATAGTCCATTGCTGATATATAGCTTCTATATTCACTTTCGCTAAATAGTTCATCTACCAAATCCCTAATAGAGTTGGCTCTATATAGAACATTCAAAATCCAGAAGAGACCATTACTATCTCTAAGCCCTCCTATCCCCTCTTTTAAATCTACCTCCATAGCTCCATAAAGTTTCACTTTTCCAAATGCTCTATATTCCATTTTTTGGGTGATAAACTCCTCTTTCTCATCTTCTCGAATAATGTTTAGCTGGTCTTGAAGCACTCCCCAAACGAAAGAAGAGCCTATTATCTTTCTCGATTCAATCATCGCCGTTTTTATAGTCTCATCACTCTTAGCCACTTTTACTATTTCAGAGATAGAATGGACTCTATGTCCCAACTTCAATCCAGAGTCCCAAGCGAGATAGATAAATTTCTCTATTATCTTCTCAATATTGAACCCTTCTATCTCTACATAAGCCACCATCAAATCTATATCGCTATGGATAGTCATCTCTTCTCGTCCATAGCTACCTAAGGCGACGATAACTATCGGAATAGAGTTCCTCATAGGTAGATAGTTTTTAAACATCTTTCGCAAAACTACTTTGTAAATAAGGGATATGATTGAGTCGTAAAATCTGTTGTATTTCAATACAAATTGTCGCCCTCTCAACCCGTTTATAAATTCCTCTTTTAGACCTTTTCTATATTCTTCTATATACTTTCTTATCTCTTTCGATATTTGGAATAGATTTCCGTTTCTCTCTAATATATCCTCTATTCTATATCCTAACTCTCTCATTTACTATCTTCAAACTCTGGGATTAGTTCTATCTCCAAATTTTCCAATGGCTGAAACTTTGCTATTACCATTTGAAATAGAGGAGGGCTATATATTCGTATTTCCAATCTGTTATCTATATATGCAAATCGGAATTTACTTTTTGGAGCATAATCGGATAGCAGAAGTTTTGTGATGTAGATAATTGCATGGAGATGGTCTATTGTAGATTTTGGAGGTAGTAACTCTCTATATTGCTGTAACACCTCATCAGCTATCCTACTTTTAGAGCTGAATCTCACTAGGAGGGCTACCAATAGAGAATCTTCATGGGAAATACCATATATCAACCTGTTGATAATTAGGTAAAAACCATTTTTACTATTTTCGTAAAAACTTACTTTTATCCCTATCTCTAAGAGTTTTGAACTATATGTAATTAGTTGTCTGAATTTGGAATCTAAATTTAGATGAGGTTGCAAAATATCAAAGAGGGTATGAGCTGTTCTAACCGCATGTTTGACAACTTTTATATCATCTACTTGGAATTCATCTAAGATATTTCGAATACTAGGATTAAGATTGGTTGGAAACCTTCGACCCGAACTCCTCAAAATATCAAATAGAAATATTCCTTCTCTAATCCCAACTCCACTTGTAACCACCTCATCAATTTCAAAGAGTTCGGCTATCTCTTGAAATATCAAAACTCCCCATCGGATTACATCGAGCCTGTTCTGTTTTATACCTATTTTCAAAAGTTCGCTATTGGAACTGTAAATAATGGAGTTGATGAAATCTCTTTCAATTGGATAGGAGTATCTATATCCGTGAAGCCTACTAATTGGATAGTTGTTCCTTTTCTGAATTACCTTAGCCAATGCTCTAAGAGTTCCACCAATAGCTATGAGAGTGGGATACCGGAATTCATTTGGTAAATTTGACAGCTCTTGCCTAATATACTTTCTAGCTCCTTCAATATCACTATTTTGACTAAAAAGCTCTTTCAATCTGACTGTTCCAAGATTGAGGGAAAAGGTATCTAAAACTCTTCTATTTTCGAATAGGGCAAACTCGGTAGAACCGCCACCAATATCTATTGTAACCCCTTTGGAGAGGTGGAGAAGGTTAGCCGATGCTATTCCACCTAATAGAGCCTCTTTTTTGCCGTCAATTACTTTCAGATTTATCCCCACCTCTTTTCTAACTCGATTGAGAAAGATATTTCTATTTGGAGCATCTCTAAGGGCGGAGGTGGCGATAGCTAATACTTTTCTAACTTTGAAGGAGTTCATAATAGATTTGAATCCCATAAGTGCGAGGATAGCCCTCTCCATAGGCTTCTCCTGCAAAACTCCTCCGTTGTGGTAGGCTCCTTCTCCTATTCTAACTCGCTGTTTAGATTCATGAATGACTTTGAAGCCAAATCGTGAAGTTCTTTGAAATAGGACAAGTCTAACAGAGTTTGAACCAAAATCGATGACGGCAGTAATTCGAGCCAAAACCTACTCTTCTTCTTGAATTCTCTTATATTTGAGTTGAAGTTCAGCTACACTCTCTATATTGTCTGGGTCTGGTTCGAAACAATCAACAGGACAGACAGAAATACAGATAGGTTCATCATAGTCGTTTATGCATTCAGTGCATCTATCAGGATTGACCACATATATAGGGTCTCCCTCTTCAATCGCCATAGTTGGACACTCTTCTCTACAAGCATCACAAGCTATACACTCTTCTGTAATTCTTAGAGCCATTTTAACCCTTTTGAAAAAATTTTCGCGACCTTTTACCATAAAAAAATAAAAATATCCTGAAATAGTGAAAAAATTGGGTATATAGTAATATTTTACATATATTCCAACATAGGTATAAGAATGGTAAGGGTGATATATCTACTACTTATTACATCTTTTCTATTGTCAGGGTGCGGACATAAAGCTCCTCCCTCCTACTATCCACAAGGGGAAAGAGGAACAAAATGACATATGACTATATTATAGTTGGTAGCGGAATAGCTGGTCTATATGCCTCTCTCCACATTCCCGAAAATAGAAAAGTTCTAATCATCTCCAAAGATAGAGTTTGGGATTGTAATAGCTTCTATGCCCAGGGGGGTATCAGTGTAGCAAAAGATAGAGACGATATAGAGAGCCATATCCAAGATACATTGGAAGCTGGGGCTTTTCAAGGAGATAGAGAAGCTATATCTATACTTGTCCAAGATGGAATGGAAGTAATTAGAGACCTAATAGATAGAGGTATCCAGTTTGATACTGATAGCAATGGTCATCTTCTTTGGACAAAAGAGGGGGCTCACTCAACCAATAGAATTCTCCATATTGGAGGAGATGGCACAGGGAGATATATCCACTCTTTTCTCCTCTCTCAAAATAGACACAAGATATTAGATGAAGCTGTTGTAACTGATATTTTGGTAGATGGAACATATAGCTATGGTGTCTCTGTTTGGAGGGGTGGAAAAGTTGAGAATATCTATTCCAGAAATCTTATTCTCGCCTCTGGTGGAGTTGGAAACCTTTTCAAATACTCTACTAATGCCCCTTCTATTTCGGGGGAGATACACGGGATAGCAGTTGAGAAGAGACTACCTCTAAGAGATATGGAGATGTTGCAGTTCCACCCCACTACCACCATTCTAAACGATGGTAGAAGTTTTCTAATTAGTGAAGCTGTTCGAGGAGAGGGAGCATATATTATCGATGAAGATGGCGAAAGATTTCTATTTCAATATGACCCACGAGGTGAATTAGCATCTAGGGATATTGTAAGTCGGGCTATATTCCACCATAGTAAAAAATCCTACCTATCCATTAGCCACTTTGAAAAAGAGTGGTTTATTAACCGCTTTCCAACTATTGCCAATACCCTAATTCAGGAGGGATACCAACTCACAAGCGAACCTATCCCTATCTCCCCTGCATTCCACTACACAATAGGCGGAATCGAGACAGATATAAATGGCTTAGTTAAGGGATATAAAAACCTCTATGGTGTTGGAGAGATAGCCTCCACTGGTGTTCATGGGGCAAATAGATTAGCTAGTAATTCACTCTTAGAGGCTCTTGTATTTTCTAAACGGGCGGTAGAGCATTCTCTAAATCGTGGTATTTCTCTAAATACTAAGCAGTTTCCTACTATCCAGAAAGCTATATACAAAGATAGCGATGAGGTGGCTCGAAATGAGTTGCAAAATTTGATGTGGAGATATGTATCTATCGAACGAAACGGAGAGGGGTTGCAGACTGCACTAAGTAGAGTTAGAGAGATGATGGTTAAAGATATTGGACGAGTTCTAAAACTTCAACTATTAGCATCAGCTGAAATTATTAGCTCTGCTCTGAAAAATAGAAAATCGGTAGGTGTCCATTTTAGGAGTGATGTAGAATGAGAGAGAAGAGATTACTATGGGTTATCTTTTTCAATCTCATTATCGTTATTGGTGAAATAGTTTTTGGACTACTCGCCAACTCCTTCGCCCTTATTGCCGATGCTCTCCACAATGGAGGCGATATTCTGGCTATTGTAATTACCTATATAGCGGTGAAATTGGAGAAGAGACCCACTACATTTAGATGGACTTTTGGATTTTTGAGAATTGAGATGATGGCGAGTTTTGTGAATACTATGTTTCTAATTCTCACTATGTTCTACCTCATCTATGAAGCCATTTCGAAATTTTCCCATGTTGAAAAGATAGAACCTATATACATGGTGATTGTAGGAACAATAGCTATTGTGGCAAATGGACTTAGTGCCTATCTTTTAAAAGGTATTAGCAGTTGCCCACATCACCATCACGACCATAACCACCACCATGAAGAAGATGCCAATATCTACTCTGCATATCTTCACATGTTGGCTGATGCTCTAATTTCGGTTGGAGTTGTGGTGGCTGGAATAGTGATATATTTCTACAATATCTATTATCTCGATAGTGTTCTAACTGTGATATTTTCTATATATATTATTCTCCACTCCTACCCTCTTTTAAAGAGAAGTTTTTTAGCCCTTATCGATGCTAACCGCTTCTATTTGAGTGAGGAGAAATTGGGTGATACTATTTTGAAAGATGGTAGGATAGTGGAGTTTCACGATTTACATATATACCAACCAAGCTCTAAACACAATTTCATCTCTTTCCATGTGGTTTTAGATAGAGATGACTATCTATTGAAAGAGTGTGAGGAGATAGTAAGGAATTTGAAGAGCAAACTAAGAGACTTGGGATTTACCCATATTCTCATAGAGGTGGATTCTATTTCCAATAGGAGTGATGAGGTCTTCTGTTCTCATGTCTGAGATTT
>DTUW01000099.1 GCA_012963895.1 Campylobacterales bacterium
ACGAAAAAGAACACCATGCACAAATTCAGGAAAAAAGAGACTTTATCGAAAAATACCTTATCGCCTCTCTTCAAACTGGACTAATTACCTCTTTTGAACAACTCTTAGAAGTTATAGAAAAATTGGAGATATAAAAAATAGTATATAACTAATCCAACTTACCTATTTGTTAGAATTTCCACAAAATACCATCTTAGGAAGTTTTTTCAATGTTGGAAATTAACAATCTACACCTAACACGAGGGAAAGATAAGATATTGAATGGAGTAACTTTCGAAATTCGAATAAACCAAATTGTTGGTATCTACGGCTCTATCTCATCTGGTAAAACCTCGATGGTTGAAGCTCTATTCAACTTTATCCCTTTTGACAATGGAACTGTCATTTTTGAAAACAAAAAAATAGCTTATAACCAACCTAAACATATCTCAAAAATCAGAAACAAAATAGGTTATGTTCCCCAAAAAGATTACTTTTTACAAGCTGGAAATATATTGGAAAATATCCAGTGGATTGGTCGAGTATCGAAAGATAAAGCGATAGAACTTGCAACCTATACCGAAATATCAGATATTCTATATTCCAATATCGATAATCTATCAGGTAGTGAAAAATTTCGCTTTAAACTTACATTGGCTCTTTTGAAAGAGCCTCAATTACTATTTATTGACGAACCACTCACCCATATTTTTCCAAAATATATCAATGATTTTACGAACCTCATCGACAAAATATCTAAACATAGAAAAATAGGAGTTCTTATCCTCTCTCAATACCAGCCTCTATTTGAAAATAAGATATTTACCCACCTTTTCAAATTGGAACAAGGGAGGCTAAATGGGGCTTAGTTTGAGTTACATAAAAAGAAATTTGGATATATACCTAACTACTATCCTAATTCTCCTGTCTCTTTCGGCTCTCTTCTTCTTTGTGAAATATTGGAATGAAACAAGCCTTTACCTATCTTCAAGCTATTCACATTTTATCACTCCTCAATCTCTGATAGTAAAAAAGGAGACTACCAGCGGAACAGGTGGAATAGATATTATCACCATGAAAAAGATTGAAAAAATTCTAAGCGATTACGATTCAAGTATTCGCAATATTAGCTACCGATTGAAACTATATGGTATCTCCAAATACCAAGAGAGAGAGAGCCAATTTTTCGGAATAGGGGTCTCTTTTCAACGAGATGAAGAGTTTCTAAATCGCTATATAGATTTTATAGGAGAGACCCCGCAATTGAAAAGTTTGAAAAATCGTATCTTTGTTAGCTCCACCCTCGCAGATAGGTTACATGTCGAAATAGGTTCAACTATTGATATATATCTCCTAAATAGAGATAGTGAAAAGTTGGACTATGAGATTATCAATAGTGCATCTTACAAAATCGGCGGTCTTTTTAGAGAAAAGTTCAAAAATCGCGAACTGATTCTATTTCCAGCTGGACTGGCGGAGTCTGTTGTAAATAGTTCTGAGTTCGATGAGGTTGTGATAGAGTTCTATACCAAAGAGGATAGACTCAGATATAGAGACGAATTGGAGAAAAAACTATCTGAAATAGGTCTATATATCAAAGATATTGAAGACAACAGCGAAAGAGAAAAAATGGAGTTTGAAATAGGGATATTCTATCTTTTCCTCCTATTTTTCGTATTACTCCTAAGCTATCGAGATGTCTCTATATTGATTGAGAGACGACGAGAAGATATGGGAACTCTGATAAATTATGGCTGGACAAACATGCAGATAGCCATATCCAATATTCGAGAAGTTGCAATATTTCACCTCATCACATATATAGCTATCTTAGGAATATTGATGATAGCTATCCAATTTGTAGATATATATCCACAATCAAACCCGTTGGTAGAGTTACCAACTTTGGTTGCTCCAATTGTGGGAACAAGTCTATTGGTTCATATGGTTTGGTATCTATTTTTTACAAAGTTTGAGAGGTGATTAGCGACCTTTCACAACAGAACCGAGATTCCAGATAGGGAGAAAGATACCTAATGCTAAGATAGTTACCAATGCACCTATAAAAAAGAGGATAACAGGCTCTAAAAGTGAGTGGAGATTTTCAATAATTCGGTTGAAATTCCTTTTGTAATAGTCAGCTATGTTGTTTAACATCTTTTGAAGCTCTCCACTGCTTTCACCTGTATATATCATCTGAATAACCATATTGTCAAAGATTTTGCTATTTTCAAAACTTTGGTATAAAGAAGCTCCTCTATTGATTTCGATATAGCTTCTCTGTAATTTTTCCCTTAAAACGAGATTATCAACCATTGAAATCGAGATTTCCAGAGCCTCAAAAATAGAAATTCCAGCATTGAGAAGCTCGGCAAAAACGATAGTAAATCGATTCAGGGTAGAGTAGAGGACAATGTTTTTTATGATATATGTCTTCAACATTAGAAAATCTATCCAATACCGAAACCGTTCCGAATGTCTAAGGAAATATCGAAAAGTGAGAAAGAGGAGAGAAAAGAGAAAAAATAGCCACCCTCCATAATTGCTAAAAAATTGTTCTGTTCCCAAAAGTAGTTTAGTCAAAAACGGCAAATCTGAATGAAACCTATCAAAGATAGATTGAAATTTAGGAATAACGAAATTTATCATAACCACCATTGCAATCACCATAGCAATCATGACATTGCGAGGGTATGCCATCGCCTTTTTTACCTTTATTTTATTGTCTCGTATCTCCTCCAACATCTCAACCAATTTGAAAAGGGCTTTTGCACTATCCCCCGTCTTGTCTCCAAGTTTCACCATAGTAATAGTAAGAGTTCCAAATACCAGTTCGAACTTTTGAAAAGCATCAGATAGAGATTGACCATTATTTATGTCGTTACTAATATTCTCAATGATATTTTTCAGATTCCTATCTCTGATATTTTTCTGAATTTCCTGTAAAGCATTCAATATCGATATTCCAGCATCACTCATAACAGCGAGTTGGTGGAGAAAAAATATTTTGCTCTCCTCGTCAATAGAGTTGAGTTGGAAAAAATCGGCTAACTTCTCTTTTACCTCATCGAGTGAAAAGGTCTTAGATGTAGTAACTTCTCGAATCTGCAATATCTTACATCGTGGAAATTGGGTAAAGACTGCATCGTATAGCTCTCGTTTAGATTTGGCTTCAAATAGTTCGGTTCTCTCTTTTCCGTGGTATAGCAATTTCACTCGATAATTTTTCATCTCTATTCCATTTGGATATCTGCTAAGATGATAGAATTATAAAAAATCTTCACGAAAAGGGAATTATGTTAGACCCAAAGAGTGCCACCCCTTCCGAAATTGTCAAATACCTAGATGAGTATATTATTGGACAGAAAGAGGCTAAAAAGATTATAGCCCTCGCTTTAAGAACCAGATATAGACGAATGAAATTGGATAGAGAGATGCAGGAGGAGATAACTCCAAAAAATATCCTTATGATTGGTTCTACCGGAGTTGGAAAAACTGAGATTGCAAGACGACTTGCGAAAATAATGAATTTCCCTTTTATAAAAGTTGAAGCCTCCAAATATACAGAGGTTGGATTTGTCGGTAGAGATGTGGAATCTATGGTTAGAGATTTGGTTAGCTACTCCTACAACATGGTTAAACAGCAGTTTGAAAAAGATAACTCTAAAAAGATAGAGGAGTATATTTTAGAGAAGATATTAGATAAGTTAGTTCCTCCACCTCATCAACTCTCCTCTATATCAGAAGAGGAATATATAGATTCGAGGAATAAGATGATGGAAAAGGTAATCAATGGGGAGATGGATAGTAAGAAGATAAAAATAGAGATTTCCAAAAATCCAAACTTCAATATCAACGGCGATATTGGAGACAGAGGAATAGGGATTATTGAAATACAGGAACACTTTTCATCAATGTTCGATATGTTAGGAGGAAAAAAGGAGGTTAGAGAGGTAACTATCAAGGAGGCAAAAGAGTTACTAAGAGTAGAAGCCCTCAATACAATATTGGATAAAAAAGAGATAAAAGCAGAGGCGATTAGAAAGGCACAAGAGGAAGGGATTATATTTATTGACGAAATAGACAAAATCGCTGTTGGCTCTAAAAATGGAAATAGGAGCGACCCAAGTAAAGAGGGGGTTCAGAGAGACCTATTACCTATCGTAGAGGGTAGCAGTGTAAATACTAAATATGGACAGGTCAAAACCGACCATATCCTATTTATCGCTGCCGGTGCTTTCCACCTAAGTAAGCCGAGCGACCTAATCCCTGAACTACAAGGGCGGTTTCCTCTTAGGGTAGAGCTTGACAATTTGAATGAAGAGACCCTATATCAGATATTGACTAAACCTAAAAACTCACTTCTAAAACAGTATCAAGCCCTCTTAAAGGTTGAGGGGGTAACTTTGGAGTTTGAAGATGAAGCTATTCGAACCATTGCCAAAATATCCCAAAAAGCTAATGAGAAGACAGAAGATATTGGAGCTAGACGACTTCATACCGTAATTGAAAAGGTGGTCGAGGATATTAGTTTTGAAGCTGAAAAATATATAGATGAGGTGGTAACTATTACCCCTGCAATGGTTGAAGAGAAGCTAAATGAATTTATTGAAAACGAGGATATAGCCCACTATATTTTATAGATGGAGATTGATAGAGTAAATTTTGGAGTTTTCTATACTCCTCAACAGTATATATCCATTATTTGGAGGGAAATAGAGAAATATATTGACCAAAACACCACTATATTAGATAGTTCGTGTGGGCAGGGTGATTTTTTTAGAAAAGATATTTCTACTACCCAAATAGGTGTTGATGTCGATTCTGATGCTATCCAAAAGGCAAAATCAAAGTTTCCCAATGTGAAGTTTTTTAGTCGAAATAGTTTGTTGAATGTTTCAAGAGATACTTTTGGTATTGAAGAGACAAGAAAACTTATTATTATTGGCAACCCTCCATATAATGATATTACCTCTCTTGCAAAAAAAGAGCAGAAAACAAAATATATAGAGATGGATAGCGATATAGTAACTAGGGATTATGGAATGAGTTTTTTACTTTCATACTCTAAATTGAATAGTGATATTATTGCTATCCTCCACCCTCTCTCATATCTAATCAAAAAAGCTAATTTCAATCTTTTGAAGAAATTTACAAACAGATATAGACTTGTAAAGGGAATAGTTGTAAGTAGTTCCACTTTTTACCAAACATCAAAATCTAACCCTTTTCCAATTTTGATAGCTACCTATGAAAGCAATCCCTTAGGTATGGATTTTGAATTTATCCGTAGTTTCGAATTTCAGACTATTGAAGGTAAGAAGTTTCGAATCAAAGACTTCGACTACATACCAAACTATATTAGGAAATACCCGCTAAAAAAAATCAAATATAGAGATGGAGATATTCTATTTTGGACCATGAGAGATTTAAATGCATTGAAACGAAATAGAACCTTTGTAAAGAAATACAGCACAAATACTATTGTAGTAGATATTGCAAAATTGGATTACTATGTGTATGTAGATGTTGTTAAACATTACAGTTCGCTATTTCCATACTATTTCGGTAATTTGGATATTATTATTGATAACGAAATGTTTAAACAATATAGAGATTACTTTATTCAAGATAGTTTAAATAGATGGAGTTTTCTAAATTCATTCTATACAAAAATAGATATGAAATTGGAAACTATCCAAACAAAAATTAGAGAATATTTCAAAAATCTTTTAGGAGACCACTATGTCAATTTACAAAATTGATGAAAATAAAAAAGAACTATTGCTAACTATTCCATTAACTAATCACACAGGAAAAATTAGAGTCAAAGAGAGAGACAATATTTATGGATATGGTATCCCATATGCCACTAAACAGAAACCTTTCAATCTCAAAAACTATATTGAATGGCAAATAAGTTATTACACAAATAATATAAATTTGACAACTCTTCAAGATTGTAAATTACATATTACAGATAGTGAAAAATATCTATATGAATTGAGTGAATATATATTTTACTTTATGAAATTTGGAATAGTTTCGAAAAGTGATTTAGAAAATATATATAAACACATATCCAGTTTAGAATATCAACAACTTATTGAACATCATTCGCACAGTCAAATTAAAAGAACCCACCCAAACCAGATAACTATCAACAATTTAGACTTTGAAAAAGTAACAATCGAATATCCACAACTGATATATAGATTTGGTGAATATGAAATCATCGCAGAAATTACAATCAAGGAGAAACAGAGAGCTATTGGAATTCAAGCAATGTTGTATCTCTCTTTTCCAATTACCGAATTACTTACGGACAATAAACCTTTGCTAGGTAGAAGTGCAAATACAAAAGAGGTAGCCTATTTCAAGTTCGATAAATCTAACTATTTCATACTTTTAGAGATGTTGAAAATATTTGGAATGTTGTCCATACCTCATAGAGATGATATTCTCACTATTCTTGAACTTCTAATAAGAGAATGTGATATATGAAAATTTGTAGAAGTGTTGCCGAATTAGAAAAATACCTCCAAAACTGCTCAACCTCATCTATCGGATTTGTCCCTACAATGGGGGCATTACACAATGGACATA
>DTUW01000100.1 GCA_012963895.1 Campylobacterales bacterium
GTTTTGAATAGCCATTTTTGATAGTGAGATTTGAGATAGTTACCACAATCTTATTTTGCGGATTTATCACTGTAAAAGCAGAGGCTAAACCATTCCCGTCTATCTCTACCTCATCTCTTCTAACTCCATCTTCTCCTTTAATATTAATATCAAAATCTTCATCTTTGATAGCTTCATATCGAAAGATATATTTTTCAGAGGCGACATATCGCCCCTTTTTGAGAATAATGGTATCGTCCTCTTCATTGTTTTGAGATGCTTTAAGAGCTAAATAGAATTCCTCCTCTGATGAGACAACAAAATCCTTAGCAAAGGAGAGGAGAGAGAAGAGAAGAAAGAGAAAGGCAAGTCTCACTCACGAACTCCTAAAAGATAACTGGAATAGTTCCGTCCATTCCGCTACTCGGTGCTAAATCGGTTTCAGGAGTTACATATTGGTCAGCCCAATTGGCTATATCTTGGTCGCTTACTGTGTCGAGATATGGGAATGTTCTCTTTTCGCAAACTACACTATTTTTATCTTCATCAAAGTATTTGATGTAATACTTCACTCCTTGAAGAGGAGTAGCATAATAGACAGTAGCTATATGTTTCCCTGTATTGACATTTTGGATATAGACCTTGCCATATCTGTCGTAGCTATATTGGTTGCTAATTACAGGGTGGAATATCATGACGGTTGAGAATCTATTGTCTATATCATAGCTAAGTTCATAAGTAGATTTTAGGTATATCGCATTATCAGCACTATAAACCCCATCAGGGCTTGTAGGGGTATTTTTATCAATAGTTACATCATAGTTAGGATTGTAATCTGTCCCACATTCGTATAAGTCTGTGTAAAATGTAGTATTTCGCCGAACAGACTCAATTTTGATAAATATACTTTTTTCAGTTCCAGTTTTGAGGTCTCTAACTCTGATTTCTACATCTTCTTTTGTATCTTTTAGACCACGAGCCAAGAATTTGAAATCAACTCCCATTTTTGTATTTTGAACAAACTTTTTTCCACCTTGAACAGTTAGGAGCAACTTACCATCTTCATTTATCACATCTTGATCCACTATCTCAAATTCAAGAGGATTATTCAAAAGGTTATATGCTGTAATTGTGATGATTTGCGGGTCTCCATCTGTTACAAGGGTATAGGTCTGTCTTACTCCTGAAAGGGCTATCTGGTCTATAACCTCGACATCTATATACAAACTATCTGTATATCCATTCTCATTTTCGAGTGTTATTTGGAATTTGTCTATCCCGGTGGCTTCTCCCGAACTGAAATCTATTTTATAGTCGTAGTTTTCAGTAGTTATTGGTTTGCCATCAAAACTCAATTTAGTATCTACAACACTATTATCAGTAAGTTCTCTATATTGCAAAACGGTATTTGGCTGTTTAGGAGTTGAACGGATAGTTACAGTTTGGTGTTGATTTTTACCTAATATTATCTTTGTATATTTGGAGTTATTGAAATCTGGCAGGGTGAGATTGAACTCCTTGACATCTTCTATAATAGGTTCTGGTTCAATATTAGAACTATTTTCATCTAAACCATTTCCAATATTCGAAATATTGGACTCATTCATATCAACTTTGGATATATTGGTCTCAACTTGGATAATTGAAGTATTTACCTCTGTTTTGGTAGCAGTGGTCTCATCTTCTGAATTGTTTTCGTCGCTGTATTGGGAAACTATTTCATCACTATCCTCATCGTCATCTATTTCCAAAATATTTTTATTTATATCATCGGCAACTTTGCAACCAGATAGTAAAAAGAGAGATGAGAGAAAAAAGATATATAGAATTGATTTCACTTTATTGCTCCTCGCCACTCTCTTCCTCTATCGGTTCAGAATCGTAGTAATCCTCTCCATCTTCATCTTCACCGTAAATCTCTTCATCTGGAAGCACCTCATCAGTCATCCTATCGCAATATTTCCCCTCCGACTGATCGACATAGGTATATGTCGCCACCGAACCAAATACCCCCCCGACAAGGGAGGCAACTAATAGAGCCGCAATTGCTGTTAGCATAATATCTCCTTTGTTTCCAACCTCTCAACCTATTCACCTATCTTCTGTCCGCTATCTGAAACTTTCTCCAAGAGGTAAGGATTTTTATTGTTGGAATATTTTTGAGCCTCATCTGAATTTAGGAATAGCCCTTTGTAAATAATCCCATTGTGATATACAAAGAAGTTTTTACCTTCATAAGTCTTATTGTATTTCACTTGTGCAATTAGAGTTGTGGAGGTTCCAGAAGGGACGGCTAAGAACATATTATTTTGGATAGTTGTCCCTGTCGTTACATCAAACGGCTTATAAGTGAGTGTAACATCACCATTATAGGAGGTCAATTCAACTCCGCTACCCTTAGGGTTTCCATTCTCATCTTGTAGCTCACCAGTTGGATTACATTGGTCATCATAGACATTAGGATAGAGGTCTGACCCTGTATCTGCATTACTTACCAATACATGGACATTTTGCATAGGGATAAAATTGACCTTTGTCATATCTGAAAAGTTAGCTTGTGAAGTGTCATTATTGTCAAGTGCCACTATTACAAGTTTGGCAAAATCGAGGTTATTACTTGTAAATTTGGAGCTTCTACACAACTCCTCAACTCCAACTTCACCAGTAGCCTTATCAACTGATAGAATGAAGTTAGATGGAACATCTCCATTTTCATTAAATGCAGTCCCATTTATGTCATCGATTCTATCTTGGAATATCAAATATTTGACTGTGTCGTCGTTGGCTGTTCCAGCATCTCCTGAGTTTATAAACATCTTTGTGCTTTCAGCTGGTGCAATTTCGTTGGAACTAAATGAAATTTTAGGCTTAGATGGCTTTTTCACATCAATTGGCAAAAGATACTCATCGGTATAGAGACGACCATCAGTAGCGGTAATTCTGATATATTTGAGGTTTTCATCTAATCCAGCTACATCAAAGTAATTTATCGAAGTTGAAAACTCCATAGTTCCATTAACAACTGGGGCGGTAGTTGAAGAGCTTGAAGCCATAGGCATCTCGAAATCCAATTTTTCAACCGACGGAGAGACCCCAACCAAATTTGCCACAACATAGACACTTTGAGGGTCTGCTTTTCCATCAGCATCAGTTAAGACACCTTTAACATTCGCCCGGATATTGCTGATGTTGTAGTAGTTGTAGGTTATATTGTTTTCGTTATCAAACTCTCGAACATACTTTTTAGTTACAGATGGTAATTCAGTTGGAGGAACTCCATCGCCTTGAAGTATCTGAATAGGGTTTTCAGCTGGATAGTCATCGAGATATACCCAATAGGCTTTTTGGTTATTGGTAGAGAATAGATTATATTCGTAATACCATCTACTAAGTTTTTGAACAGGAGATAGGGCTTTCCAGTAAATACGACCACTATTAACATCTGATTCACTCCCAATTATCATAGTCGGCATATACCGTTGCTCTCCACTAAATGCCTTAGAGAGAGTAATTAGGGAATTGGAAGATATTAGGTCATCGGTCATAAATGGACTAGCGGTAATATCTCCAATATTTGGATTTGAAAAATCGATATATCCAGAGGAATTGATATCGTAGGTAGCCAAATCATTTACTTGAATTCCGCTTAAAATCGCCCCTTTTGTAGATAGGTTTTTATCAAAGCCAAAAATTGATTCGAGACTATCTTCTGTAATATTCAACTCCGGCACTATCTCTCTAAGTATGATAGAAGCACTATCGGTAGATGTAATAATGATGTATTCGCTCTCATTCCCATCTATCTGGCTACTACCATTCTCATCTACAATATAGCTTCTGTATGTAACGGTCTCCCCGCTATCTTGATATGTAAAAGAGCCATTGAATTCACCGGCTTTCCCGCTACCTGTAATATTTATATCTTGTCCAATGGAAACCCTTTTCATCTCTCCATCTAATATATCAGTTCCGTTGAAGATAGAGATATATCTATTCCCTTGGCGACTAATATCATACTTATACACTTTTGTATAGGTAATATCTTTTAGGGAGATGGTTTGGGTAGAGGCGAGTAGAATATAGTCGTCTTTATCAGCTGAGCCGTCCATATTGACATCAACAGCATAAGCTACTACTTTGGTAGTTTCATTTATATCGTTGATACTTGCTACCAACTTATCAATATTTGCATCAACATTTATTTTATTTCCGTTGATTTCAATTTTTGCATATCCATCTTTGACAAATTGAGATTCTGTATTTGGTTTGAAGAGGATTGCATACTCTCCATAGTTGGCACTAATTCTTTTCTTATCACTCGATACAATACTTCTATCTTTCAAATCTACCGACTTACCAGCTAATGTTGAAGTTTTTCCAAAAGTTCCACTGGTCTCAATATAGAATCTGTCATTAGAGACAAATAGCATAGTCTCATTATCATCTAATGGGATAGCTCTAACATTGAAAAATTGTGAGGATAAGTCTCCTGAGTTTTGAGCTTTGTATATAGCACTATTGATAATTTTTGCTGATAGAGATGCATTTTTATCTGAAATATCAGATGTAGAACCCAGTTTTACTTGATTTACTCCAAATTCATCAGAAATAGTAAAGTTGCTATATCCGTTGCTACTGTTCCAATCTACAATAATTCCTGTGATGCTTTTTCTGATAGTTGATGTAGGTAGAGTTAGGAGGTTCCACCCTTTTTGTGCTATCGTTGAATAGACCGCATTTGAAGTTAGAACAACTGAACTGTCCCCAAGAACTAGACCAGGTTTTATCTCCTGAGTTGAAACAGAGGCAGAATAGGTTGAAGTCCCACTATCTCTAATATTTAAAAATACATCTTTGCCATCTGTAATCTCTTGCAAGATTGGTTTATTTTCTGACCTCAAAATCAGTAGAACTGAGTTATCTGCTATTTTGATAGCACTAACATTTATATCCCCATCTGATACATTGGTATCATTTAGTCCATTTACTATCGAATAGACATCGCTATTTGAAAATGAATAGTTTCTCTCAACATTATTTGCACCATCTCGAATAGTGAGATTACTTTCACAACTTTTACCACATGAAGAATTCAAATCGAGAGTTTGGAGAAATGTATTTCCATCTATACCGGTGAAGTCGTATTTCATCCAATATCCTTTACCGGCTTGTAACTCTGTAAATTCGTTGTATTGTTTATCGTTCTTACTATTGTATTGGAGCCATCTATTATTGAAATTGTCGTAACTATATATTTTCAATTCACTTTTATCACTAATATAGTTACTCTCATCAATTGGCACTTGGTGGTTATTCGAGTGATATTCTCTACTATTTCTATCGTAGTTGGAAGAGATATTATCCTCTGCACTACCAAATCCCGGGTTGTCATTCAAATACAAATCTACAATCTCATCTATTGGCTGTTTAGCCACACTGATACTATTTACAATATTCGCATCTGTAACAGGTGAAAGGTCTTGATTCAAAACCAGTTTATCTTGTGGAGCATTTGTAAGTTGTAATTGGTATATCTTAGAACTGTTGTAATCCAAAGAGAAAACAATAGATGGATTTACACTTCCAGGGTGAGTAAATTTCACAAATGGACTAGATGAGTTGCTGTCTTCATATATAAATGCTTCAACTGGTGTAGTCGTTGCACTATTACTACTGTGGAGAGGAACAGTTGAACAATCTATATTTGAAGATGGAATATCTACCACAAGAGGAGAAAGACCATCTATATCTTGGGTAACTCTAATTGCAAATAGCCAATATGTTCCATTCATGTCATTGAATGGGTCTGTAATATTATCTCTTGTTCGAATAATTGAACCTGTTTTCTGCTCTTCACAGTAGAAAGCTGTATATTCGGTGCTTCCATTGCCGTCTTCTTGGTATTCAACACCATAGATATTATTGTAAAAACCGGCCACACCTACCATCTGCCATATGCCCTGCCCGTTATCATTCGTGAAAAATCTAATATATTTTGGACTTAGGTCGTTGGCAGAGAGAAGTGTATTGAGCAATAACAAGGCTACCAAAAGCCTACCAAACTTCTCTACCATCTAAGGAACCTCCATGAAACTTCTATATTTTGCATTATACTATGCTATTTAATCGTCTAACAAATAAATAGATTTAAGAACTCTTTTTCTGAAAATATCTCTATTTCCAGCTCCTGAGCCTTTTGGAATTTCTTTCCTCCGCCTTCACCTTTAACTAAAATATCTGTTTTCTTAGTTACAGATGGCGAAAATACTCCTCCATTTGCTTCTATTATTCTAATAAATTCTTTTCGCGGAACTGATAGAGTTCCTGTAATAGCCACCCTCTTACCTTCTAGTTTCGATTTCTCTTTTTTCTCTTCTGAAATAGGTTGGAGTATCTCTAATAGTCTCTCTATTTTGTCGGTATTTGTTCTGCAAAAGTTTTCTATCGATTTCGATATTTCCTCTCCGAAGCCGTCTATCTCTCTAT
>DTUW01000101.1 GCA_012963895.1 Campylobacterales bacterium
AGCCACAGAGAGAGGGGAGAAGGCGAGAGCAGCTTGGTCGGCAATTGAGAGGAAAGAGTTTAAAAATGCATCTTGTTGAGCAACTAGTGAAATGAATTTTCTATACTGCTTATCTGTAAATTTGTCATGGACAAACACATTTGTTAAAACAGCCCGTTCCAATCCTGCTCTCTCTTTTATTTGCAAAAAATTGTAATATGCAGATAGGGTTTTTGAGATAGCAGCATTATCGCTAACTTTTGCTGATACAGAAATGATATTTAGAAGAGATGCATTCAGATTGGTATAGTATTCAACCTCATCACTTACAGATATAGCTAGTTGTTCTATTTTGTTTCTAATATTGCCTAAACTTTTTACAATCCTTCTGTATACCTCTATCTTGTCAGATAGTTCTCTTGGATAGAGAGTAACATCTATATGTTCAAGCACTTTATGCAATTTCCGTAACTGATAATCTGTATCTTTTCTCTTTTGAGAGAGGCGGTCAAGAAATTTAGTCCCTTTTGAGCCTATATATCCTGCACTAATCCCCCTTTCTCTTTGAAGTTCATCTACTGCCTTACTGATTTCAATAGATAGTTCAGTAATGTTTTGTAGTTGTTCCAAATATTGGTTATTTTCATATACTTTTACAAATTCTCTTACTGAATTTATCACCCCCCATAACAATACAAAAGCAAGGACTATATTTAGCTTTTTCTTGATATTCAATATACTATCCTCCTGGAATTTGACTTAGTAAATTATACACTCTTAGCACCAAAACCTAATTGAAGCAAATCCAAAAAGAAAATCTACTTTCTCCAGTTGCTGAATCTCTCTTTCCGAAACTATACCACCAAGAGCAAATATTTTTATCTTTGGAAAAAGGGTAACCGCCTTACGAAGCTCCTCTATCCCCTTAGGTTTCCCCTTGTTTGGAGTTTCAAAGATAGGGCTAAATGTAACTCCATCAGCCCCTAACCTTTCAGCCTCTGCTATCTCTTCCAAAGAGTGGCAACTAATTAGAGTCCATAATCCTCTATCTTTCGCCTTAGGGATTTCTGAAAATTGTTGAGAAGTTAGATGAACTCCAAAACTTTGGAGTTTGATAGCCAATTCTATGTCTTGATGAATAAGCCATTGTTCGAAAGATATGCTTCGGGCAAAGATTTCTGCAAAATCGTTATATCTGGGATTTTCTTTATCTCTATATATAATATAGTCAATATCGCTATATCGATTTATTTTTTCGATATATCTACGGAATTCGACCTCATCGCGATATTTGGAACTATTAGTAATTAGATACCTTTTCAACATACTTCTACCTATTTGGAATAGATACGGATATTGTCCAACCAGACACTATCCTGATATTTGGAACGGCTACCATCTTTTCTATATTTCCACTCAAAAGTATGCTCTCCATTGGAGATAGGATATTCCACCCTTCTCCAACCTGTCTCCCCAGATTGATAGAAACCTTTTCCATCTATGAAAAATAACATCTCATCACACCCCTCTTCTGATGAAACCCGATAATCGAAAGAGATTCGATTACCTTCAAAATATCCCCTCCACTTTATCGAGGTCTCCTGATTATCTCCAACATGTAGAGTTTTGAGAGTTCTATTTCCATTTTCATTTACCACTTTCCAGCCTATCCCCCCTATTTCGAAAGCCTCTGGAATTTTTCCATCTTCAAAGTTGAAAATGGTATCTCGATAGATACCTATTAGAACCGGGTAGGTGGTTTCAAGTCCGTTAGTAATATCTTTTACTACCAATTCAGTTTTGCCTATTACATCTTTTCGATAGGAGAGGATAGCCTCTGAGCTATTTTTGGTATTGATTGTAAGAGTTGCAACCTCTGGATCTAATATCTGCCAAACAAATTTGGAAGGTGCATTTACCCACTTAGATTTAGCTTTTAAAAATATTTGATGGTCTTTTACCTTTTTCATTTTTGTAATTTCTATATAGGGTTTTACAGGTTCAAAATTAGAGGAATCAAATTTAGCTTTCAATTCAGCTCCCCCTTTTCCCAACAGTTTTATAGTCACAGTATGAATACTATCACCAGTAATAGATTTCCGTTTAGGGCTGACATACTCTAATAGATATATACTATCTCTAAAATTATTGACTTTGTGAAAAACTCCACTAACTGCATTTAGAAATTCTGAATAGTTTTTTATAGGGAAAAATCCATTTTTACCTAACTTTTCCAATGCTCTATTGGTGCTACTGCTACCAATTACAACCATATAGACATGGGTATTTTTTAGAAATTTCAAAGTCTGTTGAAGCGGGATAGTAGATGCATTATCTCCATTTTCGGTAATTAGAATAATAGAACGAACTTCAAACCTAGTTTGTCTCTTTCCAAAAAGAGTTGATAATTTCGCTACCGCTCCATATAGATTTACTGCTACTCCATTTCTAGATTTATAAATCTTTGAAAGTGAATTCAGCACCTTATTTCTATCAGATGTCCAGTTAGATATTAGGTAGATGTTTTCATTGAAAGTTACAACCATTAGGAGGTTGCGGGGGTTAATTTTGATAGTTCCATCTTGGATTAGTTTCTCCAAAGTTTGAACAATAATTTTCCTTTTTTTGTAAGAGACACCATTACCCATATCTATTGCAATGATAGTTTTGTTCAAAAGAGGTTTTTCCTCCTCTTTCTTTAACCTTTTGAAAACTGCAACATCATTCAATCTGAGACCATCTTCAAAGATGGCAAAATTTGGCTCAGCAATATTGGGAACAGGATTGCCTTTATCATCTTCTACCCTAAATAGGATATTGATAATAGATGGCTTGGAAGCATTTATATCAATAGGAATTAGGGTAACTTTGCGAAACTTGCTACTCAAAGGCATTGAGAGAGAACAACCATAAAATAGAAAGACGGATATTAGTAGTAGATACCTCATCTCTCCTCTTTTTAAGAAAATTCTATCAAAGTGGATATAATTCCGAAAAATTTGAGAAGGATAGAGATGTTAGAAGGAATTATTAGAAGCAGTATCGGTAAAAAAGCCACAAAGGCTTTAAGACGAGATGGCTATCTAATAGCAAATATCTACGGTAAGGATTTCGAAAACCTACATGTTGCATTCAAAATGGGGGACTACCTAAGAGCTGTAAAGTCGAAAGAAGGGATAACTTTCGATGTAAAAATTCAGGATAGAGTTTTGAAAGTGGCAGTTCAGGATTACCAAGTTCATCCAGTAACTGATGAGTTGCTCCATGTAGATTTGATAGTAGCCCAACCAGGGGTAAGAACCAAATACCATGTTCCTATCAAAACCAAAGGAACTCCTATCGGATTGAAAAATAAAGGGGTTCTAATCATCTCCAAAAAGAGAGTTCCAGTCAAAGCCACTATTGAAGAGTTACCAAACAATATTGAAATAGATGTCTCTAATTTAGATGTTGGAGATGCTATATTGGTAAGAGATTTACCTGAATCCAAAACATTAGATATTAGATTAGCTGATAGAGTTCCTATTCTGAGTGTAATCAAAGCTAAATAGTGGTTCTCATTGTAGGACTTGGAAATATTGGAGAAGAGTATCTATATACTCGCCACAATATAGGTTTTCATGTAATAGATGCTCTTCTCTCCCGCCTCTCTCCTACTCCAATATCCAATCCCGATTTTCAAGGAAAACTATACCGAGATGGTGATATTTTTCTCCTCAAACCATCTACATATATGAATCTCTCTGGGAAATCTGTTTCCGCTGTTAGAAACTTTTTCAAATTGGAAAATATTGTAATTATCCATGACGATTTGGATTTGCCATTTGGAGCTTTGAGGTTCAAAGTTGGCGGAGGCTCTGGGGGACATAATGGAATAAGGTCTCTTGATAACTGGACTCAACAGAATAGTATTAGAGTTCGTATGGGGATTGGAAAACCTCCATCAGTAGATATTTCTAAATATGTTCTATCGAGATTTAGCAGTTCTGAAATGGAGTGTTTTGATAAGTGGGTAGAGTTGGCAAGTTCGGCTGTTCTCAATCTTATTCAAGAAGATTGGCAATCCACCTCATCGAAATTTTCCAAAAAGTCGGCTAAATATTTCTGTCCTCAATATAGTGAGTAGAAAAAATCTATATATAGTCAAATACTATCTAAAATATTTCTCCATTATCCTATTTGGTCTCTCTCTCTTTTTTGTAGCTATCGACTTTATGCAAAATAGCAGAGATATTCCATCATCTACAAATTTACAGATACTCTATTTTTACTACAAAACTCTATATGCTATCTCTATTCTATTTCCAATATCCTTAGTTTTTGGAGCTATCCTAACATTTATCCAATTTTTGAAAAGCAATAGCCTCATTGCCCTCTATTCAGTAGGGTATTCAGATAGAGATGTCCTATCTCCTATCTTTACAACCTCTCTGTTTGCCACTTTGCTATTTATCCTGCTCTACACTACCCAGTTTGCAAACTCCAAACAGCTATCAGAAGATATATTAGAAGGTAATCCCATTATTCGCAATAGCCAGAATCTCTTTTTCAAATATGAGACAAGAGGAAAAATATATTATGTTTTTTTTGAAAAACTTTACCCTATACAGAGTTTAGCAGAGGGGATAAGGCTATTTGAGATAGGGAGAGATAATGAATTGGTTGAAATGGTCAAAGCAAAATATGGATATTACGATGGCAAAAGGTGGATTATCTATTCAGCTAAATTTTTGAAACAGAGTAATAGAGTGGAATTGAACCACAAAATTATTAAAGAAATAGACCAAAATAGGTTTGCGGTGCTTGAAGGATTCAAGCCAAAGATATTGGATAAGATATATGATAATGAGATGGAATTCAATCTTATAGAGCTTATGGAGGCTATAAAGTTGATGAGGTCGCAGGGGTTGAGTATTGAAAAGTTGAAAGTGGCTCTATATGGAATTGTGATATATCCTCTTTTTGCTCCGTTATTGATAGTTGTGATATTCAAATACATTCCTATCAGTTCCAGATTTTCAGATATAAATTTTTTCGCATTTGTAGCAATAGTAGCATCGTTACTAATTTGGGGATTACTATTCGCCCTATTGAGACTATCCCTAACTGGAAATTTGGTGGCAGAGCTGTCGGTAGTAGTCCCAATATTGATATTAGCTATTGTTGCTCTATTTAGTTTGTAAATACTATATTTGTGTAAGCAAAAGATAGTAATGTTCGAAAATCAATTTTACAGGAGAAGATAGATGAATGAAGAATTGATAAAGTCGGCTCTATCTAAGGTGGTATATCCAGGGTTTCAAAAAGATATTGTCTCCTTCGGATTTGTCGATAAGATAGAGAGCGATGGTTCCAATGTAAAAGTTGAGCTTACAATCACCTCATCAGCTAAGGAAGTTGAAGAGGAACTAAGAAGAGGGATAGATTTAGAATTATCCAAAATTGGAGCAGAAAAGGTTGAGATAAAAATCAATAAACCGGCAATTCCAAGAGAGACCTCATCAAGAGGGAAAAATATAGCCCCTCAAATCAAAAATTTTGTAATGGTAAGCTCTGGAAAAGGAGGGGTTGGAAAATCTACAACCTCAGTAAATCTAGCTGTCGCCTTAGCAATGCAGGGGAAAAAAGTTGGGCTACTTGATGCAGATGTATATGGTCCAAACATTCCAAGAATGTTAGGGGTTGAAGATGTTCGCCCGGAGGTAATAGGAAACAGGGTAAAACCAATTACAACCCACGGATTAGAGATGATTAGTATGGGTTCATTGATGGAGAAGGGACAAGCTCTATTGTGGAGAGGTTCGCTAATTATTAAGGCTATCCAACAGTTTCTAACAGATATTATGTGGAGTGATTTAGATGTGCTTGTTATCGATATGCCTCCGGGGACAGGAGATGCTCAACTATCATTAGCCCAAAGTGTTCCAGTAACAGCTGGTATTACTGTAACCACTCCGCAAACTGTTGCCCTTGACGATGCTGAGCGAGGATTGGCAATGTTCCAGAAACTCCATATTCCGATAGCTGGAATAGTTGAGAATATGAGCGGATTTATCTGTCCTGAAACTGGTAAAGAATACGATATTTTTGGAAAGGGGACAGCTGAGGAATTGGCTAAGAAGTTTGGGACTTTTGTTCTTGCTGAAATTCCAATCGACCCATCTATTAGAGTTGGAGGGGATAATGGTTCTCCTGTTGTCTATTCCAATCCAGATAGCGAAATAGCAAAAAGATACATGAAAGCTGTTGAAAAACTTTGGGAAGAGATAGAGGAGATAAATAAACAGGGGATAGTTAGTAATGAAGCTATCCAACCAACTAGCGAGGTTTCCGCCTGTTCTACTTCACATGGTGGTCATAGTTGCGGTTGCTCCTCATAGAGGAGCGGGGGATTTCCCCCCGGAAAATATTAGTGTCCCTTGGCAACAACTCGGATAATTTTGAGATTGAAGATAGCAAATTTTAT
>DTUW01000102.1 GCA_012963895.1 Campylobacterales bacterium
ATGTTAAAGAAAAAGAAGGAGAAGAAGAAGAAGGGAACTTCAAAATATACAGTTAATCAAGGATATAAGGCTTTAAACGATAAGAAACTTACAGAAGCTAAGAAGATATTTGCAGATATTTTGAAATATGACCCTGATAATATAGATGCAGTTTTTGGATATGCATTGGTCTTTATCAATGAAGGAGATTGGACAAAAGCATATATTACTCTCGGAAAGATAATAGATAAAACAGATAGAGAAGATATTCACAAAACCTATACAGCTGTCAAATACAACATGTATCTAAAAAAAGGGTGGCAAAATGTAGCTAAACACCCCGACAAATCTGTTGAATATTTTCTTAAAGCTTCAAAAATAAAAAATAGTTCAGATATTGCAGAAGGACTTGCATATGCATACGGGAATAATAAAGAGTATAAAAAGGCAATTCCATATGCTCGAAAGGTGTATAAGAATAAGAAAGATTTCAAAAGCGCAAAATTGCTATTGCAAACATATCTAAATGCGAAGGAGGAGAAAAAAGCAAGAGAATTTTTTGAGACCCTTGACCCAGTATTTCAATCTAGTCTAGATTACAACCCTAAACGAGATGAGATGTTGGCAAAAGTTGAAAAACTCATAAATGAACAGGAATACCACAAAGCTAAAAGCCTTCTAAAAGAGCTATACCTAATGTATCCAACCAATATGAAGGTAATGCTATATTTTGCAAAGGTCTATCAAGCTACTAAGAAATATAAAAAAGCTCTTGAATATTACAAGATTGTTTTAGAAAAAGATAAGACCAATACAGAGGCACTTTTGGGAGTTGCAAAAATATATATAGCTTTGAAAAAATATCAAGATGCATTGGATACTCTGAGTATCTTAAAAGATAATAGTAGTCTAAATTTGGATAAGTTGATAAATGAAACAAAACTAAAATTGCTTCTCGAAAATAAAAAGAAAAAAGAGGCAATAGAGTTAGCTAAGGAGATGATCAAAGACGACCCTACAAATGTTGAACTCTATGTAATATTGGGTGATTTGAATGTTGAATTGAAAAGACCAAGAGATGCCTATTTCTACTACGGACGAGCATTCCAATTGAAACCCGATGACTTTGATATTCGTATGAAGTTGTTAAGGTTACTTTTAGAACAAGATTTCTTTGACCAGATTCAAAATATATTAGAAAAGTTTCGCGGTTTCCAAATGACCGAAAAACAGAAAAAAGAACTAAAAAAGTTCTATCTAGACTTTTATCGTAAATATACAGCTACTTCATTGGAAGAAAAAGATTACAAATATGCTTTAAAGGCAGCAAAAGCTGGATTACAGATAAAACCGGGAGATGGATTTTTTACCGAAAGTGCAGCTTGGGCAGCTTTGAATGCTAAAAAATATAATGAGGCTATTTACTATTTCAGTCAAATATTGGCTAAGAATCCTAAAAACTATACTATTATGTATGGAATGGGATTGGCTTATGTCAATTTGAAAAGAATGGATAAAGCTAAGGAGTATTTTAAAGCCGCTGAAAGTACCAATGATATAGACCTCTTATACAAAATTGCAGGTATATATAAAGATATTGGAATGAAAAAGGATTCCTATCGAGTAATAAAATTGATTGAGGAATTGGGTAAAAGGTCTATCGGCAACAATGCTCCAACACAAGCAGAACCTCAGCCAGAACCAGAACCAGCTCCACCACCTCAACCACAATCTAAACCTGGTTCAGATACAGATAGTATGAATATTTATAATCCTTTTATAGTCTCATCTTCTGCCCCTCCTCCAAAACCTGCTCCTCCTCCAAAACCGAAACCGGCACCTAAACCAGCTGAACCCGAACAGATAGAAATCAAAAAAAAAAGTTTCTGGTTCTGATTTAGGAAATAGTGATATGCTGAAAGAGACAAGCCAACCCCTCTCCCAACTTGATGGACAAAAGATAGACCCAAAAGATGACCCTTTTGGGTTTCTTGAACCATCAGCAGATGAACTCGATACATTTTCAGAAGCAAGAATATTACCTCTCAAACAGAAGAGATTGCCCTCTCTGTCAAAAAAAAAAGAACCTCCTAAGAAAGAGAGTGAATATTTTCAAGATGATGAAAGTATAGAAGGGGCTAAGAGTGACCAGATAACCGATGAGGTGGCTAATTCATTTTTAGCTAAACAACTCGCGGAATTGGAAAACGATGTTTTAAGTGATACGAGAAATTCAGTCGGTCTAGGTGTTTTATATAAAACCCGAGTTGGGAGTGCTGGACTAGATGCCTTAGATAATTTTGTTTTGCCCTCTTTCGATTTCCACTACTACTACAATATATCCCACCACTTCTACGGTAGTGTCAATTTTATGGACTTTACTAATGGAAAAGTTACAGGAGATGCAATTCCCAGATATGGTGATATGAAATCTGGGGGAAATATAGAAAATGTTAGCTCTCTTATGGAGTTGATGGCTGGATATGAATATACAGGGGATAACTCAGTTTTTACTGCTGAAATTGGACAAGTCCCATCTCCTGCTGTTGTTCCAAAAACTCCAATAGTGTGGCTTGTAAAGTTTGGTCAGAAATTGGGAAAGTTTGCCTACGATATAGCTTATGTTAAAAGAAGTGTAAAAGATAGCCTTTTATCTCGGATAGGGGACAAATACAATATAGCAGTAGTTAAAGGGGAAGATGACCCGGAAACTGATGTAAATGAGAGCTATATTGAGTATGAAACAGGAGTTAGAGGAGGGGTAACCAAAGAGGGATTGGAGTTGGGGGCTAAATTATCGGTTGGAGACGAGGTATTTGCCGGTAATGTAAATTACTACAATATTACAGGTTACAATATTTTAACCAATAAAGAACTAGCCCTAACCCTCCTCTATTTGAGACTATTGGATATTCCTAAATTTGAATCCTTCATGGTTGGACCAATCTTTTTATATGATAACTTTACTTACAATAGTGGCTATTTTACTGTTGGTCCTGATGGGATTGGTAATGGAGGCTATTTCAGTCCAAGAAATTTTGTTTTACTAGGAATATATTTCGATTTTGCACAGGTGATAGCCCCTCAATTATTCTGGAAAGTGAAAGGAAATATGGGAATGGTGAAGTTTGTAAGCGGTCGGGATGTATACAATGATACATCTAGCGAAATGGAAATATCAGGGTTTGGATATGAGGTGAAAGGGTTTGGAGGGTATAAATTGGATAACAACTTTGAACTATTAGCAGGTATGGGCTACCAAAAGTCTGGACCTTACCAAAGTCTATTTTTTGGTTTGAGTGCGATATACTATTTTGGAGAAAAGAAAGGTATCAAGGTTTCAGATTTGGCAAATTCGAATACACTTGGAGAGATGGCAAGATAATGGGACAAGCAATTACTATATACTCATCTAAGGGGGGAGTTGGAAAAACTACCCTTGCAAGTAACATGGGGGCAAGTTTAGCTAAGCAGGGATTTAAAACTCTTATCATCGACACCGACCCCCAAAACTCTATTGCTGGGGTCTTGGGGCTTGAACTTTCGAACGGACTAAGTGAGTTACTAAATTATAGTGCTAAGTTTGAAGATGTGGTAATTAAGACTCGCGACGGTTTCGATTTTATACCAGCAGGAGTTGAGGCAAATAGAGATACTTTGGAATATACCCAACTTCTCCAAGATGAACCCTATTTTGTTAAAGAGAGTGTAATAGAGGAGTTTGGCCATCTCTACGACTTCATAATATTTGACACTCCACCGGGTTTTAATCCTATGGCTAATAGTGCAATGTTAGCAAGTAATATCATATTGGGACTTTTGGAAGCCGACCCAACCTCTTATGCCACTCTCGACCTAATGGAATCTATCCTCTCCAAAATTAGAGATGCAAATGAGAAAGAGATTCTATTTGTTATTAATCTTGTAGATATAGATGATGTTAGTGTAGATTTTGAGAAGCTCCTAAAATTTGTTTTCGAGGATAGATACCTCTTCTCGCTCCCTTACGATTCCAATGTGAAAAAGGCGATAGCAAATTGTGAGAGTATCTATACCAACTATCCAGAAAGTCCCTATGCTGTGATGTTAGATGAGATGATGAAAATATTTCTAGAAAAGATAGGAGATATGTAGTTGCAAGTTATCGATATTTTCAAAGATATTCTATCTATGGAATCTATTACCCCCAAAGATGGTGGAATTTTGGAATATATCCAAAATTACCTTTCAGATTTTCAGAGTGAATATTTTCGAAAAAATGGAGTTAGTAATCTATTTTTAAAAAAGAGATTTGGAGAAGGTATCCATCTCTGTTTAGCTGGTCATGTTGATGTGGTTCCACCGGGAGAGGGTTGGAAATATCCACCATTTGAAGCGGTGGAGGAAAATGGGTATATATACGGCAGAGGTTCGCAAGATATGAAAAGCGGAGTAGCCTCCATCGTTCAAGCCTTAAAAGAGATAGACCATTTCCCAGGAACTCTTTCACTTTTGCTAACAAGCGACGAAGAGGGAGAGGCAAGATATGGAACTCTTATGGTTCTTGAAGAGTTAGCAAAACGGGGAGAGCTACCAGACTATGCATTAGTTACTGAACCGACATCAGAAGAGGTTATGGGTGATGTTGTGAAAGTTGGTCGGCGGGGTTCTATCAACGGCACGATTACCATTCAGGGAAAACAGGGACATGTCGCCTATCCTCAAAAGTCAATCAATCCTATCCACCTCATCGCTAATAGACTTTCTAAGATTGCTGGATACCAATTTGATAGTGGAGATGACTTTTTTGCTCCAAGTCAATTAGTAATTACAGATATTAGAGGGGGATTGGAGGTAACTAATGTAACTCCTGACAATGTGAAAATTATGTTCAATGTTAGAAATTCAACTAAAACAACTATTGAAGATGTTGAAGAGCATATTAGAAGAGTTTTCGATGGACTAGATTACACCCTCTCTATATCCCAAAGCTCTAAACCATTCTTAACAGATAGCAATAGTCTTATTGTCGAGATAGTTCGCGAAAGTGTTGAAAAGATATGCAACACCACCCCCCAACTCACAACAGGAGGAGGGACATCAGATGCAAGATTTTTCGCTCAATATGGAACAAAGGTGGTTGAGTTTGGAGTTAAGAACGATAGAATCCACTCAATCGATGAGCGGACATCTATCGATGAGGTTGAAAAGCTATATAGAACTATAAAAACTATTTTGGAATCTGAAAAGTGGATTAGTGGATAGGGATAATTCTACTTTTGGATTTCTCTTTGCTTCGAGCAACTCTAATTTTGAGAATTCCATTCTCATATTTCACATCGATTTTTGAACTATCTATATCAGATGGCAGAGTGATAGATTTTTGGAACTTACCTACAAAACTCTCATATCTTAAAGTATCTTCCTTCTCATATCTGCTATTTCTCTTTTTCTCTCCTCGAATAGTTAGAATATTGTCGTTTGAGATTGAGACCTCTATATCATCTTTATCCATTCCTGCCATCTCAACCTCTATTAGGTAGCTCTTATCATCTTCATAGATATTCATCGGTGGATAGTTTGTAAAACCGAAAGATGGAAAAATATCGCTATTCATAAACATGTCAAAATATCTATCCAAATCACTATGGTAGAAGGCTGAAAGTTGGCTTGAAAGCAGTAGAGGAACCATCAATCTTTTCATTTCACCTCCTATATGTAAATATTTGAAACAGCTTGGAGAAATTACAGCGATATTATACAAAATATAAGGAATTATATGATTGGTGAAAAGATAGTTCTTTTTGGAGATACCTCATTAGGTGATAGTATAGAACTTCATTTGGAACTCAATGAAGCTAACTATATCAGGATTACTGATATATCCAACTACGAAGAGGAGGAGGCTCTCTCAAATTTGGGATTTGGAAAGGGCGAAATAGGTATTGTATTCGTCCTAATGGAGTCTCTTGAAAACAACATTTTTCTAATCCTCTCTATTAGAGCTATTGATGGAGATGTAAAAATTTTGACTAAGGCAGACAGCGAAGGGGATATTCAAAAGTTGAAATTGGCAGGTGCTGATGAGGTTTTAAGTTATAACCAACTCACCTCATATAGAATTTTCAACCTCATCGCACAACCCAATAGCACTCTGGTATTGGACAATACAATTTTTACAGATGAAGGGGTTCAGATGTTTGAGTCTCTGATAGATGGAGATTCCAAATATCTTGGAAAAGATATATCAAAAATAGAGATGGAGAACTCTCTCCTAATTGGAGCAATAAATACCAAAGGAGATTTCATATTTAGCAAGGATAACTACATTCTCCAAGTTGGAGATATTCTAATTATTGCCTACGAATAGGAGAAGAGATGGAAATTGAGATAGCCTCCCCCACCCTTAGAGATATTCCCGAAATGGTATCCCTATTGGAGTTGGAAATAGCATCGGGTAATATTCTATACCGTTCTAACGATGAGATAGCTACTAATATCCGTTCCTATCTAATAGCAAAGAGTAGAGATAAAATAGTTGGTTTGGTAGCCCTCCATATCTATTCTGTTGAACTTGGAGAGTTTCGCAGTCTTGTAGTGATGCAAAAGTATAGAAATCGTGGAGTTGGTAGATTTCTGATTCAGAAAGGTATTGAGGAGGGAAGGAGGTTAGGACTTTCTAAAATATTGGTTCTCACATATCGAAAAGAGTTTTTTCAAAAGTTGGGATTTTCTGAAATCGAAAAACTGGATATACCAAATAGTAAGATTTGGGCAGATTGTATAAAGTGTTCCCATTTTCCTATATGTGATGAGGTGGCTCTAATTCTAAATTTGGAGAAGGTAGATACATGAAAATATTACTACTCATTCCACTACTATTCTTGGGTTGTGTAGATAGTGGAGAGGAGGAGAGAGAGCCTCTAACAATCTTTGAAGTATCTGAGAAAAATAGTTCTTCCACCGAGTCGGTAGAACCTGTTACAAAAGTTGAGGAAAAGAAAACGGCAGAAGATGCAACGGAGAAAAAGAAAACTCCAAAACTAATCCTAAATTCAAGTCCGTTGGTAAAATTGAAAGTGGGAGAGAGTAAAAAAATATCTTTCATTTTGCAGAATTACAATGAAAAAACAGAGTTGGAGAGTGAAGCACCAGAAAATATATCACTATCTCCTATCTCCTGCTCCGTCTCCTCGATAGTTCCAAATACCAAAATCTGCTCTACCTCTATATCAGCCGAAAGTGGAGGAGATGGAGATGTTTCTATCTATATCAAAGGGAAACCTAATATCTCTATCTCTATCGCTGTTGCTATCGAAATTGGAGAGGTGGAAACCCCAGAAAAAGAGGAGAAGCCAAAAATAGAGGTAGTAGAAAAGCCGAAAGAGGAGAAGCTAATCCTAAATTCAAGTCCGTTGGTAAAATTGAAAGTGGGAGAGAGTAAAAAAATATCTTTCATTTTGCAGAATTACAATGAAAAAACAGAGTTGGAGAGTGAAGCACCAGAAAATATATCACTATCTCCTATCTCCTGCTCCGTCTCCTCGATAGTTCCAAATACCAAAATCTGCTCTACCTCTATATCAGCCGAAAGTGGAGGAGATGGAGATGTTTCTATCTATGTAAAAGGGAAACCCAATATCTCTATCTCTATTGCTGTTGCTGTCGAAATTGGAGAGATGAATACCTCAGAAAAAGAGGAGCAACCAAAGAAAAAGGGTGAATTTAGCTTCTCTTTTGCAGAGGGACAACAAGATACTATTACTATCAATAGCGGAGAGACTTTCCTAATTACCACAGTAGTAACTGCTCCAAGAGGAGAGGAGAAAATCATTACCTCCACCCAAGGAGATGGAGTAAGCCATGTTGTAAAGACATATAAAGATGAGAAATTGAGTAGTGAAGATAGGTATATATTTAGAACAGAGGTAAAGACCTACAATTTTGGAGAAGATAGGATAACTCTAAAATTGGCTGATAGCAATCTCTCTCTGGTGCTTACTCTGAAAGTAATATCTTACAAGTGTAAATATGACGAAGATGAGTATTTGACTATTACAAGCGGAGAGGTGAGAGATGAGATTATGGTAGGAGCAAAATTGGGATTCAATAGTGTAAAACTGATATATCCAAAATTGAGAAGCTATTCCAAAATAGAGAACCAAAATTTCACCTATATACTTGATACAGGAACAGGACGGACTGCCCATAGCCATTCAGCTAATGGAGCATTCGCCTTTATGAAATTCTCTCTCGATTTGGTAGGAGAGGAATACAAAATCCACTATAAGAGAGATGGTAGCCCGATACTCCACTGCTTAGATGGGGTATTTCCAGAACCTGACCTAATTACCAATGAAGTAGAACCAGAGGAGAATATCACGGAGGAGGCACCCCCTCCATCTCCACAAAATAATTAGGAGGTTGTATGAATATTCTTTATTTCCCTAAAATTGAATCTACCCAACTCTATCTATCCGGTTTAGTTCGAGATGGAAAATTGAAAGGAGAAATGACGGTATGGACGGAGAACCAAACTGGCGGGATAGGTAGTCGTGGAAATAGTTGGATAGGAGAGCGGGGCAATCTCTTTTTTTCCACTGCTATTAGAAAATCTTCTCTTCCTTCGGATATACCGCCCCAATCCTACTCTATCTATTTCTCTATGTTGATGAGGGATATTCTGGTTCGTGAAGTTTCCGATATATTTTTGAAGTGGCCAAATGATTTCTATCTCAATTCTCAAAAAGTTGGAGGAACTATTACCAACCTCATCGGCGACTATGTAATAGTAGGAATAGGATTGAACACTAGATATAGTAGCAAGTTTGGTAGTTTGGAACTCTCCAAATCCAACAGCGACATTATGCATCAGTTTGTGAAATACCTAAGAAATCCACCATCTTGGAATGAGACATTTTCAAAATACCAAGTAGAGTTTGAAAAAAGTAGAGATTTTGCGGTGAAGACTTCACAAGGAGAGAAGCCCCTAAGATATAGCAAACTTCTAAAAGATGGTTCAATAGAAATAGACGGAGAAGTTCTATTTAGTAATAGATAAGATAAATAGAACTTCTATATTATAATTTCCAACTCTATCCACAATGTCAGAAAAATAGGGGTAAAGGATATATATGAAGAGATATGGATTTTACTTTTTATGCCTCTGTTCTGCACTCTATGGGAGTTTAACACTTGACCAAGCTGTTGATATAGTGAAAAAGTCCAATTTAGAAATAGAGGTAGCTAAGCAGAAGATATTATCAGCTTCTCAAAAGGTGAAGGAGGTTTCAGGGAAAAATTTTGGTAGTCTCGAACTTACCCAAACCGTCATGAGAAGCGATGATGCGGGGAATGCTTTCGGTTTCAAACTCGCTAGGAGAGAAGCCAGTTTTGCCGATTTCGGTTTTGATGAGTTTCTCGCCCAGATGCCAAATCTGATGAGCGGTCAAGACCCAGATGCAGGAGCTAAAACTCTCGCTATCGAACCGGATAAGTTGAACTATCCAGATGCTGAAAACTATTTTCAGACCAAACTAACTTACAAAATTCCACTATATACAGGGGGGCAACTTTCCAGTTATGAAAAACTTCTAAAAAAGATGGAAGAATTTGCTCAACTTGATGTCAAAAGTGTAATTAGAGAGAAAGTATTTGAAGTTAAAAAGAGCTTCTACAATATGGCTCTTTTGGAAGCTACTATATCTCACCTCAACACCATATTAGAGAATCTCCAAACTTTGGAAAATACCGTTAGAAGTATGATGAAAGAGGGATATGCAAAAGAGATAGACCTCTTAGAAGTTCAAGCTAAAAAAAGTGGTGTCGAGAGAATGATAAATCAGATGAAGGCTCGTAAAGAACTTCTATATCACTATCTCTCATTCCTACTCAACCAAGAGGTTACAGATATTGAAATAGTCTCAGAAGATGCAGAGATGCCTAATGTTAGTGTCGATGAGGTTGTCAGTGGTAATTTAGATATTCAAAAAGCCTATTTAGGTAGAGATATGAGTAGGGACATGGTTGATGTAGAGAAATCCAAATATTTTCCAATGGTTGGAGCATTCGCAGAAATTCAGACGACTGATGATACCTTCTTAGGAGATGCTGATGACCATAAATCTTGGACTATTGGGGCTAGGCTTACATGGAATATCTTCAATGGACTTACCGATAAGGCATCAGTGGAACGGGCAAAGGTTGAGGCTCTCCAAAGAGCTACCCAAACAGAGTTAGCTAAGAAGGGGATAATTCTGAAATATAAGAAGATAACCACAGAGATTGCAAATTACAACGACGAAATAGCAAGACTTGAAAAGGAGTTCCAACTGGCAGATAGGATATACCAAAACTATCGAGAATATTACAGAGAGAATTTGAAATCTATGAATGATGTCATTATCAAACAGTCTCAACAGATTGAGAAAAAATTACAGCTTCTACAACTCAAAAATAAGAGAAATGAAGCTATTTTAGAACTTGAAAAACTTTATAAAGGAGAGTAAATGAAAAAGTTTTTTGCTATCTGGTTCCTAGCTTTTAGTTGGCTTTCAGCCGGTCTAACTATTTCTGGAACGGTCATATCTGACAATGAGAAGGTAATTACAAGTAGATACATGGGATTTGTTACAGAGGTGAATGCTTTCGAGGGGGACTATGTCAAAAAGGGACAGCTCCTCTACTCTATCGACTCCAAAGAGATAGATTCAGCAATGCAAAGAGTGCAATTGGGAATCTCACAAGCTCAGCTATCTTTACAGATGAACCAGAATCAATTGAACAACCTTAGACTAAATCTAGCTCGACATAAAAGGCTATTTAAGAAAAATATGGTTTCAAAGTATGAGGTTGAGATGTTGGAACTAGCTACTAAGAACATGCAGGATATGGTAGAGATTAGTAAAAAGCAGGTTGAACAGGCTAACCAACAGTTAGAGGAATTGAAAAACCAATACAAATATCTACATGTAAAAGCTCCTAATGATGGGGTAGTAATTAGAAAAAGTATCAATGCTGGTGAATTGGCTCTTCCGGGAATGCCTGCATTCGTAATTTCTGATTTGAATCATTTGAGGGTTATTGCTGAAATAAATGAAAACGATTTAAAAATGGTGAAAATTGGAAAAGAGGTAATAGTAGAAGTTCCATCAATGGAATTTATTGGAAAAGGTAAAGTTATCTCCATAGTTCCAAACTCCAATCCTATGACCCACACTTTTAAAATAAAAGTGAAGTGCGACAAGATGACAGCAGATTCTGGAATATTCCCGGGTATGTATGCCACTATCACAATCGAATAGGATAGAAGATGGTTAGCTATCAACCAAAAGATTATGCGGGGAAACTTGCTAAATATTTTCTCCATAGCCCTATTACGATGGTTCTACTAATGTTCCTATTGGGATTGGGGTATATATCGCTTATGGTTATGCCTCGTGAAGAGAATCCCCAAATGGTAGTAAGTGGTTCAACTATCATTATCGCCCTACCGGGTGCCACTGCAAGAGAGGTAGAGAATGTAATTATCAAACCTCTTGAAAGAAAACTCAAAGAGATAAAAGGAGTTGAACATATCTACGGAATGGCGATGGATAGTGTAGCTGTTATCACAGCTGCCTTCTATATTGGAGAGAAAAAGGAGGATTCGAACCTCAAAATCTACGATAAGATAATGCAGAATATGGATATGTTTCCAAAAGGGATACAGCAACCGATAATAAAACCTCTCGATATAGATGTAGATATTCCTATTGTCTCGGTGGCTTTCTACTCCAAAGATGGCTCTTTATCAGAAACTGAACTATATGATAAAGTCCGAGAGATTCAACACCATATCAACGGCTTACCAAATGTAGCAGTTACAGATATCAAAGGAGGAGCTCACCACCAATTTAATGTATTGGTCGATTTGAATAAGTTGGCGGGATACAATCTCTCAATGGGGCAGATAATGAAAGCTGTCCAAGCTATCGCCTATAATGTTCCAGACTTCAAAACTCGAACTAAGAATAATGAGATTGTAATGACAGGGGTGAAGTTCGCTATTGAAGATGCCGACGACATTGGAAATATTATCGTTGCTCAATATATGGGTTCTCCTATCTATTTGAGAAATATAGCTAAGGTGGAAGAGGGAAAAGATATTCAGAACTTCAAATCAGCATTAGTTACATACAAAGATGAGAATGGAAAATTTACCCCTCTCCAAAATCAGGTAACCCTAACAATCTCGAAACTTCAAGGGGCAAATGCAGTTGTTATTGCCGATGCGGTAAAAGAGGAGTTGGAAAAATACAAAGATGAGTTTGCAAAAGATGGAATAGGGTATATCATTACCCGAAACGATGGAGAGAGAGCAAACGAGGCGGTAAATGAGTTGGTATTCCACCTCATCATCTCGATAGTAATTATCGCAATTCTATTGATATTTATCTTAGGTTGGCGAGAAAGTATGATAGTTACTATTACAGTTCCAGCAATCTTAGCAATTACCCTATTTGTGGCATACATTACAGGGCAGACTATCAATAGGATTACACTATTTGCCTTCTTGCTAAGTTTGGGGCTTTTGGTAGATGCAGCAATTATTGTTATTGAAAATATCCATAGACACCTCCATTCAGATGATGTAGCTCACAATAGTATAGATGATTTGATGGTGGAGGCTACCGATGAGATAGGACCTCCAACCAATATCGCTACCTTAGCAATTATTCTCACAATGGTTCCAATGGCATTCGTTGGTCAGATGATGGGGCAGTTTATGAGACCTATTCCGGCTAATGTTCCTGTATCACTAATAGCCTCTCTATTTGTAGCCTATATATTTACCCCATATTTGGCTTTAAGATGGTTGAAACATAAGGAGCAACACCATGTTTAAATTGATGGAGGAGATGATATATAGGGGACTTCATAGCCCCCTCCAAAAGTGGATAATTCTTGGTGGAACTGTTCTCGCCTTTATCGGTTCTATAATGATGATACCAACCGAGCTTGTATTGGCAAAGATGCTACCTGGGAAAAACAACAATACTTTTACAATATATATAGACATGGCAGCCGGTAGCTCTATCTACCAGACTCGGGAAGTGGCTGAATGTGTAGTAGATGGGTTGAGAGATGAGAAAGAGATAACAGATATGGAGGTGTTCCTAGGAATGGGTTCTCCTCTCGACTTTGCAGGACTTATAAAGGGTTCTAATTTCAAAAATGGTGAGAATGTGGCTGAAATAGTTGTAAATCTTATAAACAAACACCACCGAGAAGAGCCTTCCTATTTGATGGTTCAAAGACTCCGCCCAGAAATCCAAAAGAAGTGTGAGCCTCTATATCCAAATACATCTATAAAATTTGTTGAACCACCAGCAGGACCTCCAACCTTAGCTGCGGTAGTTGCAGAAATATATGGACCAACAGCCGAAGGAATTCGCAAACTTGCTGAAAGAGTAAAAGAGGTATTTACCCATACAGATGGACTTGTAGATATAGATATTATGCAAGATGAGATATACGACAAAATAGAGGTAGAGGTAGATACTGTAAAGATAGCCCGTTCTGGTCTAACTGTGAAACAGGTGAATGATATTCTATATCTCGCCTTTGAAGGTATGTCGATAGCAGTAAAAAATTCGGAACTGTATGACCACCAGATACCTATTTTTCTAACTCTACAACCGAGAGATAAGCTATTTAGAAGTAAAGATATTTGGGATATTAAGATGAGGTTGTCAGCAGTTAGACTTATGAACCAAAAAGGTATGTTAGTTCCTCTAATGGAAGTTGTGAAAATTAAACCTGTAAAATCCAATCCAATGATTTTGTCAAAAGATTTAAAAGAGATGACTAATGTAGTGGCTGAAACCGATATGGTCTCACAAGTCTATCCATTGCTCGATGCTCGAAAAGAGATAATGGAGACCTTTACAGATGAATATGAGGTAACCCCTGTCGGATTGTTCAACTTGGAATTGAAGGATAAGAAGACGGGCGAGATATACCAATTAGTATGGGACGGAGAGATGAAGGTAACCATCGATACATTCCGAGACCTTGGAGGAGCTTTCATCGCCGCTCTAATTTTGATATTCTTCTTGATGGTTGTCTATTATGAAAGTTTTGTATTAAGCACCATCGTTCTAATTGGTAGTTTCCTATCTATTATCGGGGTCATTGTTGGACACTGGATTATGGACCTCTTTACCCCTGATACCTTCTTCTTAACGGCTACATCTCTGATAGGATATATATCCCTCATCGGTATCAGTTCTAGAAACTCTCTACTACTCCTCGACTTTACAAAAGCCCTTATTATTGAGAGAGGATTGGAGAAAAAACGGGCTATCGCTTATGCTACTGCTACTCGTGCAAAACCTATTTTCCTAACTGCTACCGCTATTATGTTAGCTTCAACCCTTTTAGCCTCTGATGCAGTCTTTGGAGGGTTGGGAGTATCTCTAATTTTTGGAACAATTTCAGCCGTAATTGCCTCTATTATGGTTGTCCCTGTTCTAATAGACAACACCAATTTAGATAAACATTTCCACTTAGATAGATACAAAATCAAACGACATACAAATTTAGGTATGGCTTAGATATACTTCTCTCCTCCCCCCCTTACGGGGAACTATCTCCTTTTAAAGGACACACCTATGAAAATTTACTACTATGCCCATACTGGACATAGGTTCGGCTTAGATAGGTTTCGAACTGCGGTATCTGTAATAAAGTCTTTACCCGACCTCGATATTACACTACTGACTAGCGATTATCGAATTGCGAGTTATGCAAATCATTTTGGTATTCGTAATAGTGTGGGAATTGATGTCCTCCGAAACATTCCAAATATCGCAGAACATGGAGATATTCTATTTTACGATTCCGACGAACATACAGGACAACAGCTATTGGACATGATAGATTTCTTTTCGAAATTTGTCCGGATATCTCTTGATGAAAACGACTTTCCACGAAAAGGGGAATTTGTGATAAATCCCTATTTAGAAGATAGTGAAAATAGTTTTGGCTATCTACCAGTAGAAACCTCCTATTTTGGTAAATTCGAGAAGAAGATTGATACCCTTCTATTTTTTGGAGATGACGATTACGATAGAGACCTAATTCACTATCTTCGAAAATTTCAAAAAATCCGACCAGATTTACTTTTGGGCTTCTATTACTTTTTAGGGTATGAAGAGGGGCTAAAAGAGTTCGCTAATAGAATGTTTGAGAATGAGGAGTATGAATCGGTTGTCAAAAGTTCCAGAAATATTATCACCTCATCATACCAAACTGCCCTCCAATCTCTGGTATCTGGTGGAAAACCTATCTATATCGAGAGAACAGATAGAGATAGTCGCCCAAATAGATTACTAAGTAGTCTCGGTATTCCTGTATTAGATGAGTGGAACGAAGATAAAATATTGAAAAAGTTGAATTCACCTATTGAATATAGAGACTACGAAAATAGAAATAGAAAGTTGGCAAAAGCCCTTTTAGAGTTCTTAGGGGTCTAAGTTGGGAGGTCTTGTTTCTCTTCTAATTATCTCTCTCCTCATCTTTTTCCACGAATTGGGTCATTTCCTATTTGCTCGGTTGCACGGGGTAAAGGTTGAGATATTTAGTATCGGTTTCGGCTCAACTCTATTTAGGAAATCTATTGGAGAGACTGAATATAGGATTAGTCTAATCCCTTTTGGGGGATATGTGAAGATGAAGGGTCAAGACGATTTAAACCCTTCTGAATACTCTACCGATAGCGATAGTTACAATAGCAAATCCCCATTTCAAAGATTTACTATCCTTTTTGGAGGACCTCTGTTCAATTTCCTTCTCGCCTTTATTCTTTTTGTGATAGTTGGATATACAGGATTTCAATCTCTCGCCCCTGTTGTAGGAGACTTGCAACCAAATTCACCAGCGATTAAAAGCGGATTAGAGAGGGGAGATAGAATATTGGCAATCAATGGCGATGAGGTCGAGAGTTGGAAAGAGATGGCAAAGAAGATAGAGAATAGTGATGGAGAGCTACTATTCCAGATAGAAAGAGGGGGAGCGATATTGGAGATTGCTATTACCCCCAAAGTTGAAAGGGCTACTAATATATTTGGTGAGACTATCTATAAAAAGATGATTGGTATCTCTCCATCGGGCGATACTATCCAGATAGAAATGTCTCTATTGGAGGCTATCCAATATGGATTTGAAAAAACTATCTCATCAGCAACTATCATTTTTCAAAGTGTTGAAAAACTTATTACAGGAATTGTTTCACTCGACCAAGTGGGTGGGGTGGTCTCAATATTTCAATATACTGCCAAAGCCTCTGAGCAGGGAATTACTACTCTTTTAATATTTACTGCTCTACTTTCGGTCAATCTTGGAGTTCTCAATCTTCTACCTATTCCAGCACTTGATGGAGGACATATCCTATTTGTTTTCTACGAAATGGTAACCAGAAGACGACCGAGCGAAAACACCATGACAAACCTTACTATCTTAGGGTGGGTGGTTCTAGGAAGCCTAATGGTGGTTGGACTATACAACGATATAGTAAGACTATTTCAATAGCTTCCCAATCTCTATCAGTTTCTGGATTAGAAACATCTTTTTATCCTTTACCTCTCCACTCTTCAAATTTAGCTCACCCTCTGCCATCAAATAGAGAAGTTTGGAGATGAGTTTTAAATCCAACTTTTTAGCCATCTCCACCCTTTCCCGTTCCACCTTTGGAGGTAACTTTCTCCCCAATACTGAAAGGGAATCCAATTTCTTTCCTCTCTCTAATGCTGTTCTGAAATAGTATATCTCCTCCAAATATTTGGCAGAGTATGAGAAGATAGCCACCTCATCGATAGATTGAGTTTCTATATATGAGACCAGTTGTCTATATTCTCCACTTCTTAGAAAATAGTGAATGTAGTTATCCAATCCAATATCTATTGGAGGGGCTACAAATTTATCTATCTCCTCTACCGATATTGTTGTTTGCAGTTTCGAGAGTTTTTCAAGTTCTTGAACAGCAATAGATAGGTTATTGTTGGTTCTATATATCAACCTATCTATCCCCTGAATAGGTATAGATACTCCTATCCTTCTACTCTCTTCCAATAGGATATTTCTACTTTCGTAAAAATTGGGATTGAAGAAACGGACAAAATTTGGGGAAAAGAGTTTCTGGTTCTTTGGAGACCTCTCTCCATAGAAAATATAGAGAAAATAGCTATCTTCTGATGAGGTGGCAATCTTGATTAGCTCTTGCAACTCACTATTAGCTATCTCTTTCTCACTTTTAATAATTAGCATTTGACGAGAAGCAAACAGCGAACCTTGCGATATAGAACTTTTGGCACTCTGAAAATTGTAATCGAAATTGTAGAAGGTGGTTACCTCATCGGGTTGAACTCTATTTTTGAGAATTTCTATATATCTATCGATAAAGAAGAGGGACTCCCCAAAGAACATTATCGCCTTTGGAATATTCCCTTTTGCCAATATTTTGTCGAACTCTGAACGATACAAGGCTATTTTTTATGTTTCATTCTCTCTTTAAGCCAAGCCACGGTAAGGTGAGGAGGTCTCTGAGAAATGGTTTCGTTTGAATCGGTTTTTTCTTCTGTTGTCGTCTCTACATCTATTTCACTCTCTATATGTTCCATTTCTGGCGATTGAACATCTTCAACATGTTGCAATTTCTCCATCTCCTCTCTTGTAGCTCTTTCTATTTCCTCCTGTATCTTTTCAGGGTCTCTTAACCTATTTCTCATTGTAATAAGTCGCTCAATAGCTATCTTCTTAGCTTCTATATTTAGGGCTATTTTCCACTTCTCTTTTATTGCGAGAATATCGCGATTTAAAGCTCCAAGCTCTTTCGGTAATCTCATTTTCTATTTTCTACAAACTCTCTAATCCGATTTAGTCCATCTTTTATCGTATCTAAATCTGTTGCAAAACTGAATCTGACATATCCATCGCTACCAAAACCGACCCCAGGCACAACAGCTACCCCTTTTTCCTCTAATAGCTCCTTAGAGAATTTCATTGAATCAGGTTCAACCTCTGAAATATTGATAAATAGATAGAAAGCTCCATCAGGTTTCACAACACTCAACCCCTCTATTTCACTATTGATATACTCAACTGCATAGTCTCGTCTCTCTTTGAATGCTTTAACCATCTTTGCTATTTCGTCATCAATTTTAGGGGATAGTCCTACTATCGCCGCCTTTTGGGTAATTGAATTGATATTAGATGTCGATTGGCTTTGTAAATTCTTCATCGCCTTTATTAGCTCCTCGTTTGGAGTGGCAAGGTATCCAAATCTCCAACCTGTCATAGAGACCGATTTACTAAGTCCGTTGATTGTGATAGTTCTCTGATACATATCTTCACTAATAGAGGCTACCGATGTAAATTCCTTATCATAGACCAACTTTTCATACATCTCATCAGATGCTATATATATATCAGTTCCTTTGAGGACTTCGCCTAATTCTATTAGTTCATCTTTCGAATATAGAGCCCCTGTTGGGTTTGATGGAGTAGTTAGAATTACCATTTTCGTTTTTGATGTAATTGCATTTTTGAGCTGTTCAGGGGTGATTTTGAAGTTGGTTTTATCTGTTGTCTCAATCTCCACTACTTTACCACCACTATATTTCACCAATTCAGGATAGGTAACCCAATATGGAGAAGGTATTATCACTTCATCGCCATCATCGATTAGGGCTTGAAATAGATTGAATAGGGAGTGTTTAGCTCCATTGCTAACGATAATCTGATGGGGTTGATAGATGAGGTTGTTATCTCTTTTCAATTTGGAAATTATCGCCTCTTTCAATTCAGAGATACCATCAACTGCTGTATATTTTGTAAAACCGCTATTTATAGCTCTGATTGCCTCGTCTTTGATAATTTGTGGAGTATCGAAATCTGGCTCACCCGCTGAAAAGGAGAGAATATTTTTTCCCTCAGCCTTTAACTCCTTTGCAAGGGCAGTAATAGCCATAGTGATAGATGGATTAAGTTGTTTAACTCTTTTCGATAACATATATCTAGGAACCTTTATAGTTGATGTTGTAATTTGCTATTGTATCGAATGTTAGAATATCTGAACCAATTTGGAGCTAACTATTTTTGCCTTCAAAACTGCCCCTTCTGAGGTCTCAATAGTGATAATATCTCCAACCCCTCCACCTTGTAGAGTTCTAACATCAGTTTCAATATATACCGCTCCATCTTGAATAAAACCTCTAACTATCTGGTTTCTTTTGATAACCTTCAATTTTTCCACCATTCGATTGGTAATAGCCCTATCCTTTGGAATATAGTGTTTCGCTACTACCTTTCCTAATTGCTCTTCTGAAATGTATGAGCCTCTATATCTATCAAATTTCGTAATATCTGGGTAGGTGTTGGAGTTGTCAATAACCTCACCTTTCCTAATATTTCTATCACTTTTTAGAAGATAGATAGAACCATCTACTATATATTTGAAATGTATCTTTTGACCTCTATCATCTTCAATATAGAAGTATCCGACAGAGCGACGGAGGTTAGATTCTCGAAATACGAGACTCCAATTTTCTGGCAATTTCTTCAATGGGTGTTTGGGGATAATGTCTATATGGTGAATATCGATATTGGGATAGGTTGTGAAAAAGTTATCTGATACCTCATCTCGAATCGGTTCTAATGATATATTTTCAGGAAGATAGGTAAATTTTACTCTCCTAATTCCATTTTTCGAAACTTCAATACCATATTTTCTAAAAGTTTCTACTATCTGGTTTGAATTTAGATAGAAACTAAATCTATTTTCAGGTGCCTTGTAGATGAAAATATCTTTTTGGATATTTGGAAAAATGGTTTTTGCGGTAATAATTGGATTAGAAAAGATGTAATCACTTTTGAGGAGATATTCACCAAATAGTGAAATAGAAAATATTAGAAGGAGTAAAAATCTCATTTCAAAATCTATGGTGCCACAGGTCGGACTCGAACCGACACGGTATCGCTACCACCAGATTTTGAGTCTGACGTGTCTACCAGTTCCACCACTGTGGCAACTATTGGAGTTGGAATTCTACCAGAAAATCTGGTAAGGGGCAACAACCCCACTACTCTATTTGCTTTTAGCTACTGAACCCTTTTTTCTACCTCTCTTTTTCTTAACAGGAACCTTAGCCACTGCCTCTTTAAGGTTCTTACCAACCCGAAATTTTACACTCTTTCTAGCTGGAACTTTTATTCTCTTTTTAGAGTTCGGTAGAGTTGTCTCTCTCGCCTCTCTCTCGACTGTATCGAAAGTCCCAAATCCCATAAAAGTCATGGAATCACCACTAACCAAAACATCTTTGATAGTTTCCAAAGATGCTTTTAAAACGGCATCTACATCTTTTCGATTCATAGAAGTCTTTTCGGAAACTATTTTAATAAAATCACTTTTTTTCATTTCAAATCCTTTAAATTAAAACTAATTCCATTCTAATAGATTTGGTTAAATTAGTCAAGAAGGAGAGGGGGAGAACCCCCAAAAAATGCGGATATTTGTATAGAAGTGTTACCTATTCCAACTCTTACTATTGGAGTAGTCTCAATACATTTTGTTGAACAACATTAGCTTGACTTAAAGCATAGCTACCAGATTGGGCAAGTATATTGAGTTTGTTGAAATTGGCTGTCTCTTCTGCAAAATCTATATCTCTAATAGTAGATTCAGCAGCCTTAATATTTGTTTCAGAAACTGATAGGTTATTTGTAACCGCATTAAATTCATTTTGGATAGAACCCAGAGACTCTCGAATAAAATCGAGCTGTTTCATAGCTGAATCAGCAATATCCATAGTAGCCATAGCACCTTCAAGAGTTGTAACTCCTGCTGTTAAAGAATCTCCATAACCGAGAGAGTTTGTATCGGCATATGCTCCAAGTGCATCAGCTTCTGTGGCTGTATAGCTACCCAAAACCCCTCGCAAATTGAGATTAGCAGTTGAACTATTATTTAAAGCATCTTCCAATGCTCCACCACTTGCATCAGAAACTTTAATATCCTGAGCACCTGTGGAAGTGAGAGTCAATCGCCCTCCATAGAAACCGTCTTCAATATCGGCTACATCTTGAAGTCTGTTAGAGTCTGTTACTCCATCTCCATCGGTATCTTCACCACTGCTAATATTGATTGCTCTTCCATCTTCTGAAACAAGTCTCAATCTTCCTCTTGGGTCAAGATAGGCACTAACACCGGTTTGGTCTTTAACAGAGTTGATAGCAGCAAGTAATTTGCCGTCTCCATCATTATCTTCAACTCCATCTATATCACCAATAGAGACTCCATTGATTGTCAAATTCTTGACATCACCAGATTGAATTGCACTACCACCTACTGTTTCAACTTTATAAGAAGCTCGAACTCCGAGTAAATCGCTATTTTTATTTATCTTCTCAGCCAATACACCTACACCTGTTCCAGCTTTATAGTCTATTTTCACAGCTTCTAAGGTAACACTACCATTAGGTATGTTGTTGCTTGTAAATGTTAGCTGAGCTGTGCCGGCTGAATCTATCTGTCTCGCTCCTGTTGTCTCAACTCTAACATGTCCTATTTTGTCAGATGAGGTAGCACCGATAGAGACCTTTGCAGAATTTCGAGAGTATGCTCCAACTTGGAACTCTTTATCGACGAATCCACCAGATAGAAGTTGTTTTCCGTTATATGTAGTAGTTGAAGAAATATTATCAAGTTGCTCTAAGAGCTTCTTAATATCGCCTTGAATAGCTGTTCTTGTCTCTGTCGATTGTCCATCTTGAGCTGCTTGGGTAGCTTTTACCTTGATAGTGCTGAGAATATCAACCTGCTCTTTAA
>DTUW01000103.1 GCA_012963895.1 Campylobacterales bacterium
GTTTTTCTGTTGATTCAACAGATTTTTAGCCCATTCGAGATTTTCCCGTGCTTTCGGGTCTTCCTCAATTTCCAAACTCTTTTGGTAGCTCTGGATAGCTTTCTCTAAATTACCTTTTTGAACATAGGCATTCCCCAAGTTGTATAGGGCTTCTCTCTGATGCTCTCCCCTAACTTTTTTGTAGTATTCAATAGCTTTGTCAAACTCTCCACTACGATAGTAGCTATTAGCGATATTGAAATTGGTTTCATCTGAACTATTTAGTTGCAAAAAACTTTGGATAGCCTTTTGATATTCACCATTTTGGTAACTCTCTTCGGCTTTGTTGATATACCACCAATCAAAAATACCAGCTTCTAACTTTGGAGAGAAGAGGAGTAGAAGAAAAATAGTAGCTCTTTTCCAAAATAGGAGCTTTCGAAACTTTCGCATAGATGGCAAGGAGTAAAAGGTAGGAAATAGAAGGAGCAGAGAGATGATAAGAGGGTAAATAAATAGTTCTTGATATATAGGCAACTTCTCTTTTTTTATTTCACTAGATTCCAATCTATCTATTTCATTAGCTATCGCTTCAACATCTCTATCAGAATTTACACCATTCACAAATATCCCTCCTGTTTGGAAAGCCAACTCTTTGATGGCAGGGTTGAACTTAGTTATTACTATTGCCCCATTACTATCTTTCAATAGTGAGCCATCTTGTAATGTGATGGGCGCTCCATGTTTTGAAGCTGTTCCAATTACAAATATTCTTAATCCCATCTTTTTTGCAAGAGCCACCTCATCGCTATAATTTGTATTGTCTCCCCCATCAGTCAAAAGAACTACAACCCTGTCAGGATTATCTTTCAAAAAAGCATCTACCGAATAGAGAACTCTTTTTATTGATGTTCCTTGTTCTGAGATATTTTGGCTGTCAATATTTTTAACAAGATATATAGCTCCATCTCTATCCAAAGTTAGAGGAACTACGGTATATCCTTGATTGGCAAAAGCAATAACCCCAATTCTGTTACTTTTCAATTGTTTGATGATGTCTATTACCTTCTTTTTAGCAAATTCCAATCTGTTTGGATACCTATCATTAGCTAACATAGATTTAGATATATCGATAGCAAAGATAACATCAACACTTTTAACATCAATTTCTGTATCCCCCTTATTTATTACAGGTCGAGCCAATGCAACTATCATAAATAGGGTTGAGAAAAAGGCGAGAATAGTTCGAGTTTTGAGAGATAATCCGCCCGTCGATGAGGTAAGTTTTTTCAAGATTTCAGGTTTAAAAATAGTCTGTTCAACTCTCTTTTTAGTAGTAAGAGTATAGACAAGCCATATTAGAGGAATGGCAAACATTAGGAAAAATTGAGGATAGATAAATTGAAAGTCGTGCAACTGCAACACCCCCTAAAAAATATATTTTTGGAATAATAGACATATATACGAAGCAATTCAAATTTATAGATATAATAATAAATAGAGAGATGATGATAAGAGATTAGCAAATGAAAAAGCTACCAGATTTAAGAAGTATCACAAGAGAACAGATAGGGATTATCGATTTTCCAAA
>DTUW01000104.1 GCA_012963895.1 Campylobacterales bacterium
TTTAGCAATATCTTTTTTCAGTAGTTTATCCAATTCCTTGAAATATTTTTTTGCCATTTTGAAATTCAATTTTGTCGCCATCTCCCGGATTGTTACTATATCACTTAGCTTTTTAGCTAACCGAAAAAGATTATCCCGATTCTGTTTGGTATTGTTTCCTTTTTCAAATATCTCTTGTTTGAGATGAACTATCCGTTCAGTGTCAGATAGCTCTATTTTTTGCTGTTGCTTCTGTTTCGGCTTTGCTTTCTCTATCTTGTTCTGCTCTGCCTTCTGGCTTTTGGTCTCTTTCTGCTCTATCTTTTTCCTAATCTCCTCTACATGTTCTATTTTTTCATATTTTTCAAGCCGTTTAGCCTCTTTCTCCCAATCCTCTTTGGTTGATAAACTCTTTTCTAATGTAACCTGTTCCGATTCTACTACTCCTAATAGTTCCCAAAGTTGATGAGGTTTCTCCTCAATGATATAGAGATTCTCAGTTCCACGAGTAAAGGCTACATATAGAGAATTGATATATATCTTGTATTGCTCTAACTCTCTATTTTCTTTATTTCTATTTCTGGAAAATTTTAACTCTTTTTCTAAATCAGATTTATTTATACCTTGAACAATATCGCGGAACTTCTTTTGATATTTAGTAACGAAATTGAAAATTACAATATTTTTATATTCAAGCCCTTTCACTTCTTGAACCGTGAAAATTAGAGGAGTTCTAAATTTCATTTTGGCATCTCGTTTAGAAACCTCATCAAAGACTATAACAGCGAAATTGACATCATCACCCTTTTTCTCGTCAATCTCTTTTATCATGGCTCTATCAGTCCAGAAAAATATTTCACCCTCAATATTTGAAACGGTGTTTATTAGATAGTTTGATTCCTTGTCTATCGAACCAAACCGCAACTGCTTAATTTTCAAAAGTCTATTAGCAACCTCTGTAATAGTTTGAGAGGTTCGATAATTTTCCTTTAAGATAGATATATGTTTATCGTTCTCGGTCTTGAAAAACATCTCTTTCAATTTTGACCAAGAGAAAGCATTAGAATAGATAATCTGATTGGAATCACCAGAGAGAATGAAATCATCTCCATGTTTGAGAATTGCATAAATTTGAGCATTGGTAAAGTCTTGAACCTCATCGATAACAATTAAATCATACCGATTAGGATTGTGAAGTTGCTCCATATTGGAATCTACAAGATTGTTATCCTTCAAATATTTGAGATACTTGATAAATTTCTTATATACCGATGTCCTTTCATTCTCTTTAAAAAGGGATTGTTTTACACCAAGTTTTATATATTCCTCTTCTGAAAGATATGGCTTGTCGAAAGCCATTCCCATAATGACCCCTCTAAACTCTTCAAAATATTTCTCAGCCTCTAAAATCCTATGATTTCGTGCAAATTCCTGAAACTCCTTAAAAGTTATCTCATTCTCAATATTAAAGAACTCTTGAAAAGTAGAAAAATCGACCTTAGGACAATCACAATCCTCCTGAGAGTTCTCTACAAGATATTTAGAGAGTGAAATATATAGAACTTTTTTATCACTCTTCTCCAATTGTTGCAACTTCTCAATTAGAACGGAAGTTTTTCCACTACCCGCCGAACCAACAACAATTATAGGAGTTTGTGCATATAGAACACTCTTCTGACTTTCTGAAAAGCTAACAAACTTATTACCTATATATCTAAATGTTCTATCCTCATTGATATATATCACCTCTTCAATATGTTCAGGAAACTTGAAATCCTCTTCATCAACTTTTTTCCCTCTCAAAAATTTCGACTTTCTATATTCGTGGTTGGGTATATATTCCAAAACGAGGATATAGGTCTCATTCTCATATTTGAGAAAGACAAAGAGCAATCTATCAGCTTGATTTACTCTAATTCTGAAATATCCAGAGTTTGAGAGTTTTTTCACTTGTGAGAAATTTTCATTCTCTAACTGTTGGAGTGTCTTCTCTAATTTCGGTTCTCTGATAAAGTCTTTATAAAAGACCAATTTCATAGTTCAACTCCTATATATGCAATTTTCAAATTCTACCAACCTTCAATCCTGATATTTCTATTTACTTCAAAACTTTCAGAAACACCCCAAAAATAGCGGTGCTGGACATGTAGGAAAATTGCATTTTCACCCCTCCAAAATTGCCGTATATTGGAAAGTTTGAAAAATTTAAGTTTCGGAGCTTTTTCGATGAGGTTGGGCGACCTCATCGGGGTAGTGTTTTCTCTCTTTTTGGTATGAAAAATTTCAGTTTCGGAAAGATTTTGGAAAATATTTCCACTTTTGGAGGTCTATATCTGAAAATAGATTTAGGATATAGACCTAAAAATATCTTTCAAATTTCCAAATTCCAAATTTTTATCCCCCTATACGATTTTGATACAAAATTTTCTGGAATGCCCGAAAATGCGGATTAAGGAAAAAGGAGTATTTTTCAGGGATTTCGAGTAGATTTGGGGCATGTTTTCCAATTTTGTAACCAAAAACAAATTAGTTGAAAAATTTAAGGATTGAAATATTAGATATATATTTACAAATATTTTGTAAGAATATTTTTAGATAGGAGCAGAACCGCCCCTATTGAGATTAGATAGTTTTACTAAATACCTTTTTACTATCGCGATACTTTTTCATATAGCCATCAAAGACCATAGCAATATTTCGAATTATCATCGAACCCGTTAAAGATATATCTATTTTCTTATCATCGATTTTCAAAATTCCACTATCTACAAAAGTTTTAAGCTCTTCCACCTCATCGCGGAAATAGTCAAAGAAATTTATTGAATGTCGTTGGTTGAATCTCTCTATATTCAATTTGAAATTGCTCATCAACTCCATAATTACATCTTTTCTAATATAGTCGTCGTCTGAAAGCTTGACCCCGCGAAATATAGGCAATTCACCTCTATCTAATGCACTCTCATAAGATTTCATGTCTTTGAAGTTCTGAATATAGTATCTCTCTCCATTTCCAATCGATGTAAGACCTATACCTATTAGTTGAGTTCCCCCCTTAGTTGTATATCCTTGAAAGTTCCGATGCAACTCCCCTTTTTCAATAGCTCTAAATAGTTCGTCGTCCTCTTTTGCGAAATGGTCCATTCCCACCATCTTATAACCGTTGCTAGTTAGATAGTCAATTGTCTTTTTAAATATCTTCAACTTCTCTGATGGGTGGGGTAGGGTCGTTTCGTCTATCTTTCTCATAGTCTTCATCAACCAAGGGACATGGGCATAGTTGAAGACGGCTAACCTATCTGGGTCAAGTTTTAGAGTTTCTCTAAGAGTGTTGGAAAAACTTTCTAAGGATTGATAAGGTAATCCATAGATGAGGTCGATATTGATAGATTGCACTCCATATTTTCGGGCAAGTTGAACACTTTGGAGGACTATATCAAAGGGTTGAACTCTATGGACAGCCTTTTGAACCTCTTCATCAAAGTCCTGAACTCCAAAACTGATACGATTGAATCCGTTTTCTGTCAGAACTTTCGCCTGTTCTTCATTGAAATAGCGGGGGTCAATTTCGCAACTGATTTCACTATCTTTGGAGAAGTTGGGAAAGTGAGATTTTATCGCCTCTATTATCTCCTCTAACTCGTCGGCGGTGAAAAATGTAGGAGTTCCCCCTCCAAAATGGAGTTGGACAACTTCGCGAGAGGTATCGAGATAGTTAGAGAGAATATCCAGCTCTCTTTTTAAATAGTCTATATATCTAACTCGCTTTTCAGCCTTGGAGGTATAAACCACATTACACCCACAAAAATAACAGGCACTCCTACAAAAAGGGAGGTGGAAATAGAGGGAGAGGGGGGCGGTGGAGCTTTTCAACTCCTTGAAATACTGCTCCTTCACCTCTGGACTATCTCTAAACTCAACCGCTGTTGGATAGCTGGTATATCTTGGACCCGGTTTAGAAAACTTAGCTATCTTCTCAAAGTCTATATTTTCTAACACCATCAATCCTCTTTGTGGATAATCTTTTCAAAAGTATTGAAATATATATCTTGTAACTTATCCATCTCCACCGAAATATCATCTATCTCAAACTTATCACTATTTCCAACCTCTCCAAGTTTTGTAACTGAAATATCGAAACTCTTCACAAACTCTAAGAACTCTTTTTCTCTCTCTTGTTTCACCTCTACAATAGCTCTTGAAAAGGTTTCAGAGAAGATATTCAGCCCCATATCTGGCTTAGTCGAAAATCCAAAACCGCTAATAGCTGAAACTTTGGCAAGAGCGATAGCCAATCCTCCAACATTTACATCTTTTGCAGAAGCTAGATAGCCTTTTCTATTCCCCTCTATTACTACATTCCATAGCTCTAACTCTTTGCGATAGTCGATTTCTGGAAGAGTTCCCGCAACCTCATCATATAGAACTTTCAGATATAGACTACCTCCAAACTCCGATTTGGTCTCTTTTCCAATAAGATAGACAGGATTACCCTTTTTCTGCCAAACAGATGGTAAAACTCTATTTTGGTCTTCATTCACTCCAACCATAGCGATAGAAGGGGTTGGAAATATGGAAACTCCATCAGTCTCATTGTATAGAGAGACATTCCCACTAACAACAGGGGTAGATAGCTCTTTACAAGCCTCCTTTATTCCATAGGTCGATTCTGCAAACTGCCACATAACTTCTGGGTTTTCAGGATTACCAAAATTGAGGCAGTCGGTGATAGCTTTTGGAACAGCTCCCGACATAGCCACATTTCTACCACTCTCCATAACGGCAGCAGACGAACCTCCCTTAGGGTCGATATAGCAATATCTCGGATTGCAATCGGTGCTAATAGCTAAGGCTTTTCCATTCTCTTTCACTCTAATAACTGAGGCATCAAGTTGGCCACCCCGTTTGATAGTATTGGTCTGAACCATCGAATCATACTGCTCATATATCCAACTCTTATCGACAACCTCAACCGATGAAAATAGTTTTATAAATGCCTCTTGATTTGGAGTAGTCCCGAAGCCTTCTGGTAGTTTGGAGATGGTTTCAAGATATTTAGGTCTTTGGATAGGTCTATCTGCTAATGGACACTCGCTAGATATAGGAGCTACTGGAATATCTGCCACCTTCTCACCCTGCCAAAATATCTCCATTCGTCCAGAGTCGGTAACCTCTCCAATCACAACTGCATCAAGTTCCCATTTATGGAAAATCTCAATTAGCTTATCCTCTGTCCCCTTCTTTGCACAGATAAGCATTCGCTCCTGCGATTCAGAGAGCATAAATTCATAGGGTTGCATGTTCTCTTCACGGGCTGGAACTTTGGACAGGTCGAGCCTCATTCCGCTACCAGCTCTATCTGCCATCTCAAAACTCGATGAGGTCAGCCCCGCAGCCCCCATATCTTGAATACCAATAATATAGTCTGTTTGAAATGCTTCTAAACAGGCTTCTAAGAGAAGTTTTTCAGTGAAAGGGTCTCCAACTTGAACGGTCGGGCGGAGTGATTTACTCTCTTCATTGAAACTATCGGAACTCATAACCGCCCCACCAAGTCCATCGCGACCAGTTTTAGAACCTACATATATTACAGGGTTTCCTACTCCTTCGGCTCGACCATAGAATATTTCATCAGCCTTAGCTATTCCAAGATTGAAAGCATTTACCAATATATTGCCGTTGTAGCAACTATCAAAAGAGGTTTCCCCTCCAATTGTTGGAACACCCATGGAGTTTCCATATCCTGAAATACCAGCCACTACCCCTTTTACTAAATGTCTTTGGTATTTGCCAACCTCATCGTCTCGGGTAATATCTCCAAATCTGAGAGAGTCCAGACTAGCAACAGGTCTCGCCCCCATTGTAAAAACATCTCTCAAAATTCCTCCAACTCCCGTTGCTGCCCCTTGATAGGGTTCTATATAGCTTGGGTGGTTGTGGCTCTCCATTTTGAAGACGGCAGCCATTCCATCTCCAATATCAATAACTCCTGCATTTTCTCCGGGACCTTGAATAACCCATTCAGCCTCTGTTGGAAATCCTGAAAGATATTTACGAGATGATTTATAGGAGCAGTGTTCGCTCCACATAGCTGAGAATATCCCTATCTCTAATAGGTTTGGTTCTCTTCCCAGAATTCTTTTGATATGTTCGTAGTCGTCCAGTGTCAATTTATGATTTTTTAGAACCTCTTCTATATTGTCTAATGGTCTATTTTCCAATTTTTCCGCCTATATAGTAAATTTTCAAATAATTCTATCCAATAGCTAAATTGGCATTTTGAAATGTTGTATCTGAAATTTACCCGAACTATCGAACGAGAGAAGATAGAGAATATCTCTCTCAACCTCATCACCTAAAAGATACTTCAATCCTAAATTTGCTTGAAAAGAGGCGACCATCATCACTATTGGAGTGGCTACACCTCCGGGCTTGTGTTTTGCAGTTTGGAAACTTTGGAAGGAGCTTTTTTCAAATAGGCAGACTTGACCATAGAACTCCTCCACCGAACCATAAACCCAAGGGGTGTTGGTCTGTTTGGAATAGCTATCTATCTCTTTTCTCGTTTCAAAATTATCAGTAGCATCAAAGACAATATCAAACTTTCGATTTTGGATAGTTTCTAAAAATGTTTCAAATTTGTAGGTGTAACTTTCTATCTCTGTCCAGTTAGAACGGGCTTGAATAGTATCTCTCACTATGTCAGCCTTCTTTTTCCCTTCATGTTCCAATTTAAAAGCTATTTGACGATGGATATTGTGGATAGCAACCTCATCAAAATCTACAATAGTGATTTTTCTCAATCCGATTGAACCGAGAGCAAAGGCGAGGGAGCTACCCAATCCACCAGCTCCAACTATCAAGATTTCTTTTTCTGCCAATAGTTTCTGTTTCTCCAATCCCCAAAGCTCTATCTGTCTTCTAAAATAGTTTTCCAACTCTTCTCCTCCATTTTGGGCTATCTATGGACGATTTTACCTAAGTTAGGTAGAATAGAAAGAATAAGGAGGTATCAAATGGAAATAGGGAAAGCTCATAACTTTATGGTTTCGGCTCTCAATAGTAGAGCTACCCGGCAAAAACTGATAGCAAGTAATATTGCAAATATAGATACTCCATTCTATCGACCGCGAGATGTTGCATTTGAGAAAGCTCTATCCGATGAGGTTAAAAAGAGTTTTGGAATGGAGAAAGATGATGAGTTGCGATTGGCTCAAACATCACCTAATCACTTAGAGGGAGAACTGGAATCTCCTGAAAAACCAACACTTTTTTTTAGAGATGGACACGGAGCGAGAAACGATGGTAATAGTGTGGATTTAGATGTAGAGACCACTGAAATGAGTAAAAATATGGTAATGTATAAAGCAGTAGTATCTAGTTTGAGAAAAGAATCGGCTATTTTCCGCTCGGTAATATCTGCATCTGAAAAATTGAACTAGGAGTTTTCTATGGGATTTTTATCAAATTTTGATATTAATGGTTACGGACTTTCTGCTCAGAGAACCAGAATAAATGTAATCAGTTCAAATATTGCAAATGCTCAAACTACCCGAACCGATGAGGGGGGACCCTATCGGAGAAGAGAGGTGGTATTCAAGGCGGTAAATTTCGACAAGATGCTAAATAGCCAACTCGAAGAAAATTCGGCTATGTTGAGATATGAAGACCCACTAGATGAAGGAGATTGGGGAAAGAAGGCATCACCTCCTATAATGAGTGTAGTAGTGGATAAGATAGTGAGAGATGATAGTGAGCCAAAGATGAAATATGACCCATCTCACCCTGATGCCGATAGCAAAGGGTATGTGGCATATCCAAATATCAATCCAGTGGTTGAAATGGCAGATTTGATAGAGGCTACCAGAGCATATCAGGCAAATGTGTCGGCTGTTCAGACTTCTAAAAATATGGCTGAAAGTGCCTTATCACTAATGAGTTAAAGGAGGATAGATGGAAATAGGTAAAATAGGAGATTTGGGAACTCTTTCAAGTAGTAGAAAAATTGAGACCCTTGACGGAAATGAGAAGAGTTTTACAAAACTGCTCAAAGATAGTATTTACGAACTGAACCACTCTCAAAAGATGGCTGAGAGAGCTATGGCAGATGTGGCTACTGGACAGGTAAAAGATTTGCACCAAGTAGCCTTAACAATTGATAAAGCTGAAATTACCATGAAAACTATGTTAGAGATTAGAAATAAAGCTCTAAATGCATACAAGGAGATTACTAGAATTCAGATGTAGGAGGGTTTCCCCTCCCTCTCTATTTTTTACCTCGTTGTCTAAGGAATGCTGGTAAATCTAGGTAATCGTCGTCCATATCATTTCCCTTATTCCCTTGTTGCTGTTGTCCAAAACTTCTACCACCCCAAGATGCAGGATTAGGCTTTTTGAATTGAGAACCACTATTTCCAAAGCCTCCAAAAGAGGTAGATGGTCTATTTCCAAACGAGGATTGAGAAGTTCGACTATTTCCAAATCCTCCAAAAGGAGTTGCTGGTTTCTGTCCTGTTGCGGGTTGTTGAGGAGTTGGAGAATGTGGAACAGGTTGCTCAGGTTGTTGTGGAGAAGCTTCTGGAATCGGAGTAGGTTCTATATGCGGTTTTTCAAACTCCTTTTTTGGAGGTTCAACAGGGATAGAAGTAGCTTCCTCTGTATGTTTTCGTCTTTGGAAAACAGATAGATTAGTTCCGTCGCTCTCCTTAGTTACTATCTTTCTCTCCTCCTGCATCTTCTCAAAACCGGTAGCAATCAGGGTAATTTTTACAAAATCCTCTGGTAGTGAGCTATCGGTTGTAGTTCCCATGATGATAGTAGCATCATTATCGGCACTATCTCTAACTATCTCCATAGCTGAATAGACCTCAGCAAGAGGGTAATTAGGGTGGAGATTGAAATGGACAAGAATACCCATAGCCCCCTGAATAGATATATCATCTAATAGAGGGGATTCGATAGCATCTTTTATTGCCTCATATGCAGATTTCTCTCCTTGTGCCTGTCCCATACCCATTAAAGCAAGTCCTCGATAACTCATGACAGTTCGTAAGTCGGCAAAGTCGAGATTTATATCATTCTCTCCACTTGATAGGATAATTCCACTTGTTCCTACAACGGCTCTTGCTAAAACCTCATCAACGATTTTGAAACTCTCTTTTATCCCTAAGTTCTTATCTATTATCGTTAGTAGCTTATCATTTGGAATGACAACGATAGAATCACTCTCCTTTTTCAACTCTTCAAGCCCAGCCCGTGCCAATTTCTCTCTTCTGCCACCTTCAAACATAAATGGCTTAGTAACGACTGAGATGGTCAATGCTCCCAGCTCTCTGGCAATTTGAGCAATTACAGGAGATGCTCCCGTTCCAGTTCCTCCTCCAAGTCCAGCAGCGATAAATACAATATCAGCACCTTCAAGATGTTCGCGAATCTCCTCTTGACTCTCTAATGCTGACTGTTTTCCAATCTCTGGAACCATTCCAGCCCCAAGTCCCTTAGTTAGCTTTGCTCCTAACTGAATTCTATTCTCACATAGTGATTTTTCGAGAGCTTGGGCATCGGTATTGGCTACAATAAGTTCTATACCTTCTATTCCGCTCTGAATCATGTGATTGACCATGTTTCCACCGCCACCGCCGACACCTATAACTTTGATTTTTGCACCGCTTAATTCTTCTTGTAAAACTTCTTCTATTTGATATGCCATTATTTATCTCCTAAATTTAGAATAGTTGAGTTACCCATTGCCACAACTTGGATACAACTCCATTTTTATCCTGTTCCAACTGACTGCTTCCGCTCCTCAAATGCTCATAATATTGTTTGTGATGCAGTTCGTTTGCTATCGGTTGCTGTTGTTGATGTTTTGGAATATTAGTTTGTGGAGTTGTAGAAACCTGAACTTCATTCGGTTGAGGAGTTGTCATAGTCGGTTGAGGTTGGTTCATTTGGCTATATGAAGAGGGTTGATGAGGTGGAGACATGGGATTCATTCCAACTCTCTCATTTCCAACTCCAATATTTGGTTCTTTTGGAGTTGCTGACTGTTGTAAGCTTTTCTGGAAAGATTTCGGGGATATGTTGTCTAATGATATTTCGTTAGGTATCTGAGCCTTTTTGATGCTATCTTCATTGAACTTCATATCTCCATTTGAATCGAACTCGTAGAGTGAGTAGTAACCTGCACCATACATCACAAGCCCGATAGCTGTTGAATATGCTGGGTCTCTCAAAGATTCAAAAAGTCCGCTGATAGGTTTGGGTGTTGCCAAACGGACAGGGGTATTGAAAATTTCCATAGCTAACTCTCGAACCCCTTCCAATTTCGTTAAACCACCTGTTAAAACAACTCCTGCACCTATTTCATCTCGTAATCCACTTTCATATATCTGGTCAGCCAAGATTCCTAAAGTCTCTGCAACTCTTGCATGTACTATTTCACGGATAAAATCTAGTTTTGCTTCGTGAGTTGATGTCTCATCTCCAACAATAGGTAACTCAATTAGGTCATCACTTTGAATATTTAGATTACCATAAGTAATCTTAACATTTTCAGCAACATGGGGAGGAGTGTGGAGCAGTCGAGAGAGGTCATTAGTAATATGTTCAGAACCGACAGCTAAAAATCCGTGATACCTTACAGAGTTTCCTCCTGCCTGAATTACAAAGCTACTTGTATTACCTCCCATATCCACCACTGCAACCCCTAAACTTTTTTCATCTGGATTGACAGTGGCTATATATGAAGCATAACTATTTAATACTATATTTTTTACTTTTAATCCTGCAAGTTCTACCGCTCTTTTTAGATTGTTGAAATTTGATTTTGGAGTAACTACTATATGGACAAATACTTCAAGTCTTGAAGCATTCATACCCAAAGGGTCTTCTACAAAATCTTGTTCATCAACTTTAAAGTTATATGGCAATATATGGAGTATGTCATACTCTACTTGAATATTTGCATTATATCTTGCTGTCTGCATTACTCTATCTATCTCAGTTATAGTTACTTCTCCCATTGGAACATTGACTATGCCACTACTATGAATACTCTTAGTGTATGCTCCTGAGATAGATACTATTGCTTCTGTTTCAAAAGTTCCAGCTACCCTTTTTGCATCTTCAAATGCTGTTTTTATCGACTTTGAAGCTAAATCTATATTTGTTATTGAACCTTTCTTTAATCCTTGTGAATTTGCAACTCCTGCCCCTATTATTCTCGCTCCGTTTCCACCTCCTCTATCTTCTGCAATAATGGCACATACCTTAGTCGAACCGACATCGATAGCCAATATATTTTTACTCAAAACCTATCCTTTGAAATATGTTTCTATCGAATAATGATATTCCAATTTTTTGATGAGGTTGCTATCCAATATATTCTCCTTCAACTGCTTAGCCATCTGTTGAATATCTACATCTCCTATCTCTTCATCTATCTTCTGTTCAACTACTCTATATAGAACCACCTTATTTCCAAGTTTTACAAATCCCCTATCACTACTTTGGGTAAAAATTGTCGCAAGTAGTTGGGTTGCCTCTTGTGGAAAGAGTTCAGGTAGCAATTGTGTATCATTTATCCCAATATATGTTGTTATTTCACCCTTGAAATTTGTATATTGCTGTTTTGCCAACTCTATTAGTTTCTCTTCTTTTTTCTTTTGAACCAATTCATCTCTAACCTCATCTTTTACATCTTCAAACGGTCTAATTTGTGGAGGTTGAATAGATACCAATTTGGCAGTAATATATTTCCCATTGGAATATCTCGGTTTCAAGACTTCACCAGCTTTGCTATTTTCAAGCTCTTTCATGTCTTCTATGGATAGAAGAGAATTTATTTCTCCAACAGTTGCCTCTTTAACAACTCCTTGATATGTCCCTTTTTTGAATTTGAGGTAATCCTTCATCGCACTCTTTTTACTCTCTTTTTTGAGCATATCCTCTATTACAAGAGATTTGACATTTTCCAATTTGTCTCCATACTCCAATGCATGGCTATTGTAGTAATCTTCTATCTCTTTCTCTGAATAGACTTTATCGATTAGTGGAGTTTCTATGTATAAAATGGTATAGAGTTGCTCAGTGAGGTATCTCTCCTTGTTTGCCTCCCAATATTTTCTTATCTCTTCTTCTGAAACATTTACATCTGTAATATCTGAGGTATATAGATACTTGATTTCTAATTTGTCTTTCAATTTTAGAAGCGATGAGAATAGCTCCTCTTCAAATGGAGTAGTAGATATATGTAGAAGTTTCATAAGTTTGCTGATTAGAATTGTTTTATATAGTCTCTCTTCATACTCCTTTGGACTCAATCCACTATTGGCTAGTATTAGTTCATACCTCTCTCTACTGAAATTTCCATCTTGATAGAAATCTCTATTTTGGTAGATATTTTCGGCTATCTCTCTATCTAAAACTCTCAAATTGTAACTTTTCGCAAGATTCACTAATAGGGCTTCTCTCTTCAAAATATTAAAAGCGGTCTCTTGAAGTCTCAACTGCTTAGCCATGTTTTCATCGAAATTCCCACCAAACATTTTGGAATAGTAGCTATATAGATTTCCATAAGTGAGTCTAAATTCCAATAGAGTAATATCTACATCTCCAACTTTTGCAATTGCTCTCGATTTACTACCATATACATACGAACCCCAACCTACAAAACCGGCTCCTACAAATGTAATTACACTTATCCAGATAGTAATTATCAAATATTTTTTATGCTTCTGCATCCAGCTAATCATTTAAATAGTCTCCTATATTGCTCTAAATCTTAGAATTATATAAAAATTTCAAGTTTTCAAATCGAGCAGGTTATTTTGGCTAAACGAATATAGGGGCTGAATTTCATCTTCAACTACCCGAATGGAAATATCCATCTCCTTTACCATTTCGCTTCTACCTATATTTCTAATAAGGAATTCGCGAGACTGCTCAAAATTTACCTCTATATTTAGACTAATACTATTTTTGAAATAGATAATTTTTCCCTTCATAGGTCCCAAAATATCAAAGAGAGCATAAAAATCGAGACTTTTCACAACCTCATCATCTTCTTTCTGTCTCTTCTCTTTTCTATATTTGTATTGAAATAGAGCCGACCTATCATCATAGGTAACAGGGATAGAGATAACTTGGTTCTCCATAGATAGCAGAAGTTGATTCAAAAATATGAACTCCTCTCGACTTGAAGCTTTCGCCATCTGATTTATTATCTCTTTTTTGAATTTAGCTTCAAATGGAGTTTTAGAGGTTGTCGCGAATGCTTCTAAAACCTTTTTAGCATCTACAAATGCATTTTCCTGAATCTTTTTAAAAAATTGGGGTTGTTGAATAAGGTTTTTTATCATAAATTTATCACCCCGTTTATGGGTAGCTTCTCCCCAATACTTCATTCCCGGCTCTAATAGCTTCTCGCTCTCAGCAAATGCTTTTTTTCCATTCATTTGAAGGAGGTAAGTGTTTGGGTCGAGCCGTTCCAAAATCTCCATAGAAAGAGGTAACTTAGAACCATATTTCACTAAACCGGCTCGGCTCGATAATTCCGCTTCAACTTTATTGAATTTTTTCAACTTATTAGTTGGAAAAAGAGCTTCATATTTCATCTTCTATCCTATATTGTTGCAGTTTTCTATATAGACATAGATATATCCCTATATTTATTAGAAATATCAAAATCAGCACTTCATAAGTGTAACGATAGTAGAAACTTATCAAATTTAGAATGAGATGCCATAGCAATATTATTGATGAGGTTGTAGCATTCAAATTCTGCACTGAAAGATATTTTTTTAAAAATCCCAAAATTAGATGGTGGAGATGTCCATTTTCAGATATAGAAAACTGGATTCCTTCTCTTCTCTTTCTCTCTCTTCTTCTATATATAGTTACAAATGTTTCGATTACAGGAATAGATAGGGCGGTAAGAGGAAACCAGAGAGATATATCAGTGTGATTGGTCAAATATATAGAGAGATAGACAACTATAAACCCGATAAAGTGAGCCCCCATATCTCCAAGAAATATTTTTCCTTGTGGAAAATTTAGAATAAAAAACCCGAAAATAGCCCCTAATATGAGAATGGAAAAATAGAAAATATCTAATAGCCCATTGTTGTAAAAGATATAGGAAAAGATAGAGAGAGTAATCAGAACCACCCCCATAGAGTAGCCATGCAATCCATCTATAAAATTTACCGCACTTGAAAATCCGACAAAACTAATTAGAGTAATTCCTATCGCTATGTATTTTTCTATATTGATATCGGTAGATAGTTGAATAAATCCTCCATCAATGGCATATTCTTTGGAAAAATAGGTAATAGCAATACTGCTAAGAAATAGAAAAATTATCTTTTTGACATATGTAATATCCATATGATGCCTATCTTCCAAAAATCCAAAGGTAAAAATAGGAAAAGTGGCGATTAGAATTGGGGTATATTGGTTGAGATATAGAAAGACAATCAGAAATATTGCCACAAATATAGCTATCCCTCCCATTCTTGAAACCTCATCAGAATGGACGGCATGCGACTTACTATCCCTCCCCCTATCTAAACCATAGCGGAATTTGATAATAGATATAGAAAGAGTAAAGGAGATAAGAAAAGAGAGGAGAAAAAGATACATCTATAACCTACTTATCCCCTCTTCAAACTCTATCCACTGAGAAAATCCAAATACTTTTTTAACTTTACTACTATCACATACAGATTCCCTAATATCCCCTTCTCGCGGTGGTAGGTAGTTTGGAGATAGATTTTTCCCATGTTTCTTAGATACCACTTCAAAAAGTCTATTTATAGTAGTAGTCTTGCCAGTTCCAACTACAAACTTTTCCCCTGCTATCCCCTCTTTTTCCATAGCCAATATATTGATTTTTACTACATCTTTTACATAGACAAAATCACGATATTGATTTCCATCTCCGTAAATATTTGGAGCTATACCCTTAGAAATCCTATCCTCAAAGATAGATATTACCCCAGAGTATTCACTGCTCGGGTCTTGTCTCTCTCCATAGACATTGAAATATCTCAGGGATACTGTTTCTACTCCATATAGAGAGTTGTATATATCCATGTAGTGTTCTCCTATCAGTTTCTCATATCCATATGGAGAGATAGGAGCAATGGTGGAGTTCTCATTTTTTGGTAAAGTTGGTTCATCTCCATAGATAGCTGCACTACTTGAAAATACCACTCTTCTAATCTTGTATTTTCTTGCTAGTTCAAGAATGTTGAGAGTTCCAGCCACATTTACAGAATTTGTAAATCTTGGGTCTTCTATCGATTTCTGGACAGATGCAACTGCTCCGATATGGAAAATTCCATCTATATTGTATTTCTGAAAAACTTCTTTTTCCAACTTCTCAAAGTCTCTAAAATCTATTTCCAAAAAGTGAAAATTATTATTAGAGATACTTTGGAGGAATTCTATATTTTCTCTTCTACCGCTGTAAAAATTGTCTATTCCAACAACCTCATCACCTCGCCTAATTAGCTCTTCTCCAACATGAGAACCTATAAATCCTGCAACACCTGTAATCAAATATCTACTTTTCAAACTATCTACCTTTCTACCAAGATTTTCATTCTATCGCCAATTAGTTCTATATACAACTCTTTTTTACCTTGAAATCTATATTTTCCACTGATATATCGCTCTTGAAATGTTATTCTAAAAAGTCTCTTTTTTTCTCTATTTGGGTATGGAGTGATATTGATATTTGTAAAAAATATTTTTATCCTCTTCTTTTTGCTAAATACCCTCTTTTTGTATTCTCGAAACCATTTCAAATCGTTTCCATCGAACCTCCGAAACTCCTTCGAATAGAAAGAGAGGTAATATCGTAAATTCTGACTTCTCCAACTATCTAACCAGCGATAGAGAGATGCAAGGACAATAGCTAAATCCTCTTTGGAAACCTTTTCCAGCTGTCCATCTTCCAAAATCAGCAAAGTCTTATCCAAATTTCTAACTATTCGAGATAGTTCTAATAGTCTGTCATTTTTCAAAGCTATACACCCTTTGGTGTAGGGGTTTCTATCTCCACTCAGGGGGTAGCCGTGTATCCAAATTCCAGAGCCACTTTTGCCGTGCAACTTATCGAAAAGATTTGGATATGAGGTAACAAATGCAAGAGGTCCATAAAATTGGTCTAATTTTTTCAATTTTTCCACAAGCTCATATACCCCCGTTGGAGTTCTCTTATCCCCTTCTGTAAATTTATCCCCTCTCTTCTCTCCTACCAAAATATCGAAAGTGGTTACCATCTGAAATATGTTTCCCCTCTTTCTATATACATCTAAGGATTGAAATATCTTATTCACAATTAGCAGATACTCTATATCTTCGTAATATCCAAAATCGGTATCTATGTTTTTTAACCGCTCCAACCAAAATTGTTTAGATTTGAGAAGTCTTTCCGCTTCTTTTCCTATGTCCTCTGTTCCATATTTTCGATAGTAGTCCATTAGAGAGTAGGCAAATAGTTCTAAATAAAGTATCGATACCAAAAATAGCAGTTTCATTTTGATATTATATTTCAAATGTTTTATTACCTATTTTTCCCAATAGTTCTATTTGGTTTTTCGAAAATATACCTATTGCCCGATGAGGTCGATTTTTTGGTAGCTGATATAAATAGAGATATTCGAAAGAGTTCCAGAGTAGAAATAGCTACTCACAAATTTCACCATAAATCTATATATAAAACTCTAAGAAGAGAGAACAATAGAGGAAAAAAGATATTTTGTATTGTAGATACCAAAAACAGAGATAGTATTAGAGATTTAGCAGTGTTGAAGAATGTAGATATTAGGACGATAGAGGGGCTAAATCACACCTCATCAAAAACAAATTTTGTGATATGTGATAGTTCAATATATCTTTTACCTTTCGAACTAAATAGCTGGACTATGGATAGAGTTTATGGAGTAGCTATCAGATTGGATAGAGAGGAGGAGATATTACAACTTCAAAAGAGATGGGGGACTATTTGGGATAGAGCAAATCCACTATTTGAGGAAGAGAGATGAGAAAAATATCGGTTGCCCACTCACCCGATGCTGACGATATATTTATGTTTTATGCGATAAAGTTTGGTTGGGTGTCGGTTGAGGGATATAGATTCGAAAACTACCCATTGGATATAGAGACCTTAAATATTGAAGCCCTAAAAGGAACTTACGATATTACCGCTATTAGTTTTGCCCTGTATCCAAAGATACGAGATGAATATGCTATTTTGGATAGCGGTGTGAGCTTTGGAGAGGGGTATGGTCCAAAATTGGTAAAGTTGAGAAACAGAAAACTAAAAAGAAATTTTAGAGTTGCATTGAGCGGAGAACATACGACCAATGCTCTTCTATTCAAAATAGCATATCCAGAGGCTCGGATTAGATATTACAACTTTTTAGATATTGAGAAAGCGGTATTAGATGGTGAAGTAGATGCGGGGGTGCTAATACATGAATCTATCCTAAATTTCTCCGAAAAATTGGAGGTAGAGAGGGAAATCTGGGATATTTGGGTTGAATTAGCAAAAGAGGAGCTACCTTTACCACTTGGAGGAATGGCTATTAGAAGAAGTATCCCACTCAATAGGGCTATCGAACTTCAAGAGGTAATAAAAAAGGGAGTTGCGGTAGCCGTTCAAAATAGCGAAATACTTTCAAATATGTTACTCCAAAGGGATTTGGTTAGGATAGAAAAAGAGGAGTTGGAGAAATATATCAACCTCTATGCTAATAGAAACTCGGTAGAGATGAGTGATACTCAATGGAGGGCGATTGATAAGCTCTTTGAGATTGGGTATCGACATAGATACTATGACGAGCTTATAGAGGTTCGCAGTTATGGAGTTCCTAAGCAGTATCTGGATTTCAGATTCTCATAATGAATAGGATTTTTGTAGCTAAAAAGCCTCAATGGGTATCATCTAATAGGTATCTCTCTATTTTGAAAAAGAGGCATGGAGTTAAAAAAGGAGGCTTTTCTGGAACTCTCGACCCTTTTGCTGTTGGAACTCTAATAGTAGCATTTGGTCAATACACCAAACTATTTCAATTTTTGAAAAAGTCTCCAAAGGTCTATCGAGCCGTTCTATGGCTTGGGGCGAAAAGTGATAGCTTAGATTTGGAAAATTTTCGAGGAGTTGAACCAGTTTCCAAATTGGATATACAACAGATAGAAGACACCCTCAAATCTCTTGAAGGAGATATATACTACTCCCCTCCTCTCTTTTCAGCTAAGCATGTAAATGGAACGAGAGCATATAGACTTGCAAAAGATGGAAAAAATGTGAAACTGCCAGAAATTCAATCCACCATCTACTCCACAAAACTTCTCAACTACTCTCACCCTTTTATCCACTTTGAGATAGAGGTATCAGAAGGTAGCTATATTAGAAGTATTGGAGAGATATTGGCAAAGAGATTGGGCAGTTTTGGAACTCTTAGCTATCTGAATCGCATTTCAGAAGGTCGATTCAAGTTTGACAATGAGAAATCCCTGAATCCACTTGATATTTTGGAGTTTGAAAAAAATAGATATTTTGGAGAGGAGAAAGATATTTTAAATGGAACTAAGATAGATATTTCCAAATTGGAAAAGAGAGAAGATGGAAAATATATAGTTCCACTTTCCCGCCATTTCTCTATTATCCAAATTTCCAACCACCAAGTTTCCTATTTGCTAAATCGAATAGCCTACCCCGATTGATATTTGAGTAATATTCAGATACTTATCAGTTGTCCAAACAATCGGAGATTGGTAAAGTAGATGGATATTGAAGTCTTTATATATATATTTCAACTTCACCCCATAGAGTAAGTCTATTCCGAAATTCATTCCCACATCTTCAACATCTCCAATATAGTATATCTCTCCACTATCTGAAACTTGAAAGATAGATTTATCTTCTGTCGAATTGAACTCCTCATAAGTTGGGGATAGATACTCTCTATATTTTCCAAAATAGGTAGATATTCCAGTTCCCCCAAATAGTTCTAGCACCAGCTTAGAACTACCGAAATTTACAAAATAGAAGAGAGAGGGGGTAATATCGAGAGATATATAGTGAATCGATGTATCAATATCTGCCTCTTTGTCATATACCGCTCCATCTGAAAATAGGGGTCGCTGTTTTGCAATATTGAAATATCTTAGAGTTGAATTGAAATAGAATCCGAAATCTATCGGGGTTAGGTATGATTTGGATTTCAATGAGATATATATAGATGGCATAGGGCTATTACTCTCTTGAAAGTCGCGATATGAACTATCGGCTAATAGCTTATCTTGGACTTTTAGAGATGAGAAAAATTGGTAATCAACCCCTATCTCTATCTTTTCACCGATAGATTTCAAGGCTGATGAGGTCATATCGCTAAAACTCTCCACCTCATCGGCTCGAAGTAGTGTAAATAGCAGTAGTAGAAATATATATATCCTTACCAACTCTCTCCCTTCCAATTTCTGATATTATATTCACAAAAAGGGGAGAGAGATGGATATACACCAATTTCTAAATTGGATAGTGGGAAAAGATATAGAGGGAGACCCAAAAGAGATAGAACTAACAATTAGGAGAAAATTGACCAAAAAGGAATACAAAATTTCAACTGCCCTATTTGGTGGTGAAGAGATAGAGGAGGTTTCAGAGAGGCTAAACCTTACACCTGAAAAGGCTAAAAAACTCTTTGACAATAGTAAAAAGAAAATTTTATCTATCATAAAGGAACACAATGTTTAGAAATATAGTAATTCTTACAATCTCTATCCTAATCCTTATAGTGGCTCTATTTGTCTATCCATTTTACAATCCAAAAGGTGAGAAGGATAGTGGAAAATTGGAGGTGGCAGTTACTATATACCCTATCTATGATATTGTAAAGAACATCGGAAGAGATAGGGTAATAGTCCATCAACTAATTCCATTTGGTTCCGAACCTCACTCATTTGAGCCAACTCCAAAAAATATTATTGAAATATCCAACTCGCAACTATTTGTATATACAGGGACTATAATAGATAGATGGGCTGAGGAATTTACTAAATTGTCTCCGAATAGTGAAAAGTTTTTAAAAGCTTCTGAATATGTTGAGATAGTAGGCAACGACCCCCATTTTTGGCAAAGTATAGAGAATATGGAGAAGTTAGCCAAAACTATATCAGAGAGATTGGAATCACTTAGCCCAAAAGATGGAGGATTTTTCCAAGTAAATCTATCTACATATTTAGAGGAGTTGGAGAAGTTGAAAAAGAGTTATAAAGAGAGATTGGGTAGTTGTAGATTGCATTCTATCATTGTAAATCACAATGCTTTTAGCTACTTAGCAAAAGATTTCAATATCTCCATCTATCACATTATGGGGCTATCTCCTGATGACCGCCCAAGTGCTAAAACACTCTCAAATATAGTGGATATTGTAAAAGAGAAAAATATATCAACTCTCTTTTTTGAAGAGTTAGCAAGTGATAATGTAATTAGAACTATTGCAAAAGATACAGGGGTTCAAGTCTCCTCCCTCTCACCTTTGGGAAATGTTCCACCTGAAAAGGTTCAAGAGGGGTATATAAATTTGATGTATGAGAATTTAGAAAAACTCTCTAAGGGGTTGGATTGTCAATAGTAGAAGTTCAAAACCTAAATTTTGAAATAGATGATTTGGTGATTTTGAAAAATATCACCTTCTCCATTCAAAAGGGGGATTATCTCGCTATCGTTGGTCCTAATGGTGGAGGTAAATCTACACTAATCCATACTATATTAGGTCTCAAAAGGGGATATAGCGGAAATATAAAACTCTTCAACACTCCATTGCAAAAGTTCAGAGAGTGGCATAGAATCGGTTTCGTCCCTCAAAGGGTTATAGAAGTTGATAAGAAATTTCCAATCTCAGTTTATGAAACTATCCAACTTGGAGAGAGAAAGAGATTTTGGAAAAGAGAGAAGAAAAATGGATATATCGATGAGGTGATGGAGAGATTGAAGATAGCACATCTCAAAAATAGACTTATTGGAGAACTTTCAGGAGGTGAAAAACAGCGAGTAATGATAGCGAGAGCTTTAATATCGCAACCCGAACTATTGATATTGGACGAACCCTATACAGGGATAGATAAAGAGACCCAAAAAGAGTTTTATGCAATACTCCACAATTTGAATCGAAAAAAGAGAATTACAATAGTGCTAATTACCCACGATATAGGAGTGGTTGAAGATAGTATCACCTCAATTGTTTCAGTGAATAAGGAGTTGCTAAAAAGCGATAACCCATCAAATATTTTCAACTGCCAAGTTATGCGAGAGGTGTATGGAATAGATTCCCACCTCATCGAACATCGCCATTAAACCAATATACCACTCCCCAATATTGGTTGGCTTCTATCTTCTGCATATACCCTTTTTCCCTCGACAATATCATATTTCCAAATTGGAGCATTTGCCTTGAAGTCCTCTACAAACTCATCTATCAGATTTAGGGCAACCCTCCTTTTTGGAGAGAGAACGGCGGAAATATATGAGCTTTGGTGGATTGGAACATCACCTATTGAGTGGGCAAATTTCACGATAGCCCCTTGTCGTTTAGCTTTTTCAACCCAACCATCAAACCACTTTTGTAAAATAGGTTTATAGATGTCGAAACTCAATCCATCTATTCCATTTTCAGCTCTAACTATTCCGATAAAGGGGATAAAAGCCCCAAAATTATTTTTCTGTTCTTCAAGA
>DTUW01000105.1 GCA_012963895.1 Campylobacterales bacterium
TGAACAAATTTGATAATCTGAGAAGTGGAGCCAACGAAGTCGGCTTTTTCAACAACGGCAGGGTCGCATTCTGGATGGACAGCTACTAATATATCAGGATACTTTTCACGATAGAAATCTATATCATCAACTGAAAAGAGTTGATGGACCGAACAGAAACCATCGTAACAGATAATATTGGCTTCTCTATACTCCTCTTTTGGAGCTTCATCGAAAATATCTAAGATAGTTGATTTCAATTTCATTTTATTAGCTATATTCTGCCCCAAACATCTATCAGGAACAAAGAGAATTTTTTTACCACTTTTGAGAGCTTTGGAGATGATATTTTCAGCATTGGAGCTAGTGCAGACCGTTCCCCCCATCTCTCCAACTTTTGCCTTGATTTCAGCACTGCTATTGATATATGTAATAGGCAATATCTCATCTTTGGAAATTCCACTATTTTCCAGAATTTCTATCGACTTATCGAAATAGTTACCATCTATCATCTTTGCCATTGAACAGCAAGCCACCTTAGGCATCAAAACCCTTTTTTTAGGGTTGAGAACTTTGACACTCTCACCCATAAAACCGACACCACAAAATACTACAAATTCATTAGGACTCTCTATCGTCTTTTTTGCAAGTTCTAAACTATCCCCCGTAATATCGGCAAGTTGGAAAACCTCATCTTTTTGATAATAGTGAGCAACTACAATAACATCTAAATCTCTTTTTAGTCTCTCGATTTCTCTAATTAGCTCTTCTCTATCCATATTTTTCCTTATCGAATTTGGATAGTCGTAATTTTATTGAAAATTTTTGGAGGATTTAGATGAGGTTGGGAGGAAATAGGGAGGAAGCCCCTTCCAGGGAGCTATGGCACATACCTAAATTGGGTGTGCTGCTACGTTCCCGTCCTGACACATTGTCCAACTAGGTATTGCATAGTCCTGAAAGGATTGAAGGTATTCTAATAAAATTTGAATTTTTTGTAAAGAGGGTAGGGGCGGGGAATAGCTCCCCTTGATATTACATCATTCCGCCCATTCCGCCCATGTCTGGAACGGCTGGACTATTTTCCTCTTTCTTAGGGATTTCGTGGATAGCTGCCTCTGTTGTAAGAAGTAAGCTACTTACAGAGGTAGCATTTTGGAGAGCTACTCTCTCAACTTTTAGAGGGTCGATAATTCCACTTTCAAACATATCAACATATTCACCAGTTGAAGCATTGAAACCGAAATTATCACCTCCCTCTTCAACTCTATTAGTAACAACTCCCGCATCAAAACCAGCATTTTCTGCAATTTGTCTTAGAGGTGCTTTTACAGCTCTCATGATGATGTCATATCCTATCTTTTCATCACCTTCTAAATCTAGTTTTACTCTTTGACTTGCTCGGATAAGAGCAGCACCTCCACCGATAACAATACCTTCTTCGACCGCTGCTTTTGTAGCTGAAAGGGCATCATCAACTCTATCTTTTTTCTCTTTCATCTCTGTTTCAGTCGCAGCACCAACCTTAATTACAGCAACTCCACCAGACAATTTAGCCAATCGCTCTTGGAGTTTCTCTCTATCGTAATCTGATGTAGTGGTTGCAATTTGAGCCTTGATTTCAGAAATTCTAGCTTTGATTTTGGCCTCATCACCTGCACCATCTACAATGGTGGTATTCTCTTTATCTACTACAACTCTTCCTGCTCGTCCAAGGTCTGCTATTGTGGCACTTTCAAGAGTTCGCCCTGTCTCTTCTGATATGACTGTTCCATCAGTAAGGATAGCCATATCTCTTAACATCTCTTTTCGTCTATCTCCAAATCCAGGGGCTTTAACAGCTGTTACATTTAAAGCACCTCTCAATCTATTCAAAACGAGAGTTGATAAGGCTTCACCCTCAACATCTTCTGCAATGATTAGGAGAGGTCGCCCACTCTGTTGAGTTTGCTCCAAGATAGGTAGAATATCTTTCAAATTTGAAATTTTGTATTCAGTCAAGAGGATATATGGATTGTCATACTCAACAACCATTTTATCGGTGTTGGTTACAAAATAAGGAGATAGGTATCCTCTGTCGAACTGCATACCTTCAACGGTTTCCAATTCGTCGTTGATACCTTTCGCCTCTTCAACTGTAATTACCCCATCTCGTCCAACTTTTTCCATAGCCTCGGCGATAAGTTTTCCAATCTTCTCATCAGAGTTAGCCGAAATGGTAGCTACTTGTTCGATGGACTTTTGGTCTGTTACCTCTTTTGAGATAGCTTTCAACTCTTTGATAATAGCCTCAGTGGCTTTATCCATTCCTCTTTTTACCTCAATCGGATTGGCTCCCGCGGTGATATTTCTTAGTCCCTCTTTGAAAATTGAGTGAGCCAGAACTGTTGCGGTTGTAGTTCCGTCCCCAGCCTCGTCTGCTGTTTTGGAAGCAACCTCTTTTACAAGTTGAGCCCCCATATTTTCTAATTTGTCTTCTAGCTCTATCTCTCTTGCCACTGAAACCCCATCTTTTGTAATTACAGGAGCTCCAAAGCTCTTCTCAATTAGAACATTTCTACCTTTTGGTCCCATTGTAACTCTAACGGCATTCGCCAATTTAGTTACACCATCGAATAGCGATTTTCTCGCACTATCTGAAAAGTGAATCTCTTTTGCCATTTCCCCTCCTTACTTGATTACTCCGTAAATATCCTCTAATTTGAGAATGACATATTCCTCATTCTCTAATGTAACTTCTACTGCTCCATATTTTGAAAACACAACGGTATTACCAACCTCAATATCCTTTTTTGCCTTTTCACCAACAGCAATCACTTTACCTCTTTGAGGTTTCTCTTTTGCGGAATCTGGTATATATATTCCTGAGGCTGTCTTAGTCGCCTCCTCTTCTCTTTTTACCAATACTCTATCTTCTATCGGAGTGAAGTTCATTTATAGCTACTCCTTTCAATTTTTTTCGGTGGAATAGTAGAAAAAGATTTCTTAAACAAATATTAAAAAGTTGAGTTGGTTTGACTAAACTTATTTTAGTTACATATATCAAGATTGAATTGATGATAAAATTGGAAATATTCATATATGAAGGTTTTTCATGAAAAACAGAACCACAATAGAGTGTGTCAATCCTGTATCTAATAGCCTATGTTTTGGGGCTCATTGGGGGGCAATTTCACACAATGACCTTTTTGGAGAAACAAACGAGTTTGTAGATTTAGACGGCGGTTGTATAGCTTTTGACAAAAAGGACAGATACCTATTTATGGTCTATTTTGGGAATTTGGAGGAGAAGGGGATAAAACATAGCGGAGATGATTTAGTAGGAGATGAGTGGATAGATAATGAGGCAGATAATGAGACTATCTGCATCAATCTATCTGAACTAGAACCAAAAGTAAAAAAGCTATTTTTCGTCCTGAACTCATACAAAGGACATAAATTAACCTCTATTCCATTTATCAGATTACGGGTTTATCAAGGTGATTTTAATCAGGTTGATAAGGTCTTGGCTCAATTTGATGTTGAGAATAATAGTAAGTTTTCGGGTGCTACCTCTGTAATTATGGGTAGATTGTGTCGGAAACCTGATGGTTGGAAATTTGTAGCTATTGGAGAGCCTACTCGTGATAGACATATTAGGGATATTATTACAACTATAAAAAAGAGATTTTTGAATTGATTGAGGAGTTTCAATGAAAAGAGAGACTCAATTTACCCAACTGATAAAGATTGAAAAAAACAAATTACAGAATATAGAAAAAGAGATAGAGAGAGAACGGACTAAGATAGTTAACTACCAAAAAGAGATAGAGAAGATAGAGGAGGATATTCTCAATATAGACTATCCCACTCATGGAACTTTTTCGATGTTACAGCAGTTCAATATTGCAATGCATAACATGAAAAATGAGATACACAAGAGAGAGGGGCTGATAGATGCTTCAAATAGAAGAATAGAGCAACTTAGAAACGACATGGTCTTGGTTCAGAGAGAGATTGAAAAGTTCCAATATTTGGAGAATGAGATATTGAAAAAGAGGGCGGAAGAGGAGAAGAGGAGAGAGGCGAAGGAAATGGACGAAATAGCGGTTCTGCTCCATTTCCAAAATCGCCACTCTTTCTAAATCCTATTCGTCGTCATCCTCATAGTCATTTTCTTCTTCTTGTCTTCTTGTTCTCTTTTTCTTATTATTTTTTAAAGTATCATCTTTGCCAATATATTTTTTTCCGGCAAGACTTTTATCAATATCAAGAGAGATTTGAGCTAACAAGTTAGCCACTTTGCTAATGTCGTGGGTTGTATTTCTATTTTGGTCTGAAACCTCGCGAATATGTGTAATTTGTTTAGCTATATCTTCAATTTTCTGAGATTGAAGTTGAACCCCTTCGGCAGCCTCAACTGTTGATTGGCTAAGAGTATTGACGATAATTTCAATTTCAGCAAGGGATTTCTGAGTTTTCTCTGCGAGTTTTCTAATCTCTTCTGAAACAACAGCGAAACCTTTACCATATTCACCAGCTCGTGCAGCTTCAATAGCAGCATTGAGAGCCAATAGGTTGGTCTGTTCGGCAATATCTCCAATGAGGCTCATAATAGTTTTGATTTCAGCCGATTGAGTGGTTACATTTTCTGTTTTCTCTACAACATTCTCAATAGATTCATTCATACCATCGATAGCAATTTGCATTTCACTAATACCTCTTGATTGAACATCTGAGGTGTCAGTCAATTTATCGGTAAGTTTAGAAAGATTTATCGAGCTGTTTTGGAGTTGAACACTATTTTTAGCACTATTTCGAAGCATCTTAGACATATTTTTACTTTGCATATTGACCTGTCTAATAAGAGTTTTAATCTCGCCTTTGTATTCATCTTCATCGATGCGGTATTGGTAGTTGTCTTCTGAAAACTTTTGTAGGGCAATAGTAACTTGCTCAATGTTTTTTGCAAGAGAATCCAACATAGCATTAATATAGTCTTTTAAGTCATTCAACTCTTGGTTATGGGCAACTTTTACGATTCGTTCGGTTAAGATACCTTTTCTAATATCTCCAACAACTCTTTTTGTATCTTGGATAAGAGCTTTATCCTGCTCTAAACCTATTTTTATCTGTTCGATACTCTCATTTATAATTTTTGCCATTTCAGCAAGTTCATCTTTTGTGGTGATAATAATTGGTTCAACATCTCTTCTTTTGCCATCAATATATGCAAAGAATTCACTTAACCCTTCTTGGAACTTATTCACTGAACGGATAATAGAGTCGGTTGCCATAGCTCCAATAATAATATCGATAAGAACTCCTATCAAAGTAATGACAATTAGAGTAATTAAAACCTCTTCTTGGGTTTTTGTTATATTGTTTCTTGCTTCTGTGGAGGCATTAGAAGTTTCTGTTACTAACTGATCTCCAAGTTCTTTTAGTCTAGGAACAACTTCCTTGGAAAAGTGTTCTTGATATTCCACCCACTTATATATGCCTCTTTCATACTTTTTAATGGCATCTGTAAGAACTATCAACTGTTCAATATCTTTCTGTTGTGTAGAAATTGTTTTCAAAGTAGATAATTTTGCTTGAATATGCTCTAAATTTACCTTGATTTTTTCAAAAATCTCATCTGATTTAGACACCATAAATTTCTTTTCATTTATTCTAAGAGAGTGGAGCATATCTATGATTGAAACAACAATTTTTTGTTTAACCATCAAATCTTGTATATCTGCAATTTGTTGTTTAGACTCTTGTGAGAGATTCTGCTCTTTTAAACTTTCTATAAGTTTAATAATTAGCCCCTCTTTGTTAGAGATAAAGTCTCGAGCTGTTCGAAAGGCTGTGCTACCCGTTTTATCCAATCTACCAGAGATTTGCGAAAGGTTTCGAAGAACTTTCACACCTTCATTAAGTAAATCTTTATATTTTTTTGCTGTTTCTCTTGCTGTATTAACTCTCTCAAACAGAGATTGGGACTCTGTAATATTGGCAATATGTTCCAACTTGTTTAGAACCGTTGCGAGATGTAACCGTGTATCAGCCAAAGACTTTTCCATCTCAGCATTATCAATAGTTGAACTACCAGTATTCAACAATAGCTCTCGCTCGGATAACATAGTCCTAAATGCTGACCGTTCAACATCTACTGTAATAGCTATCTCTTGTATCTCTAAATCGATATCATCTAAACCCTTTTTAGATATAAAAGATAGCAAAACTCCTGCAATCATACTTGAAATTACAAGTATAAATATTTTTACTTTGATAGTAAAATTATCAAAAAACTTGGTCTTCAATTAAACTCCTTGAAAAAAATTCAAATATACAAACAGCCATTTTATCAAAAAATTGAAATTAGTATCTCTATTTAAATCTATATTAAAATTCATACTTGCTAAAAAAG